>JBCBRR010000001.1:0-34357 GCA_039819605.1 Bacteroidota bacterium
ATACTAAAGTGTTCGCCTGAAGGCGAGGGTGTTATTCCCAATCCCACCTAACTACATAAACTCTACTAGCTTTTCAGTATCAAAGGTTGTGCAGTATATTAAAGGTAAAAGTAGCAGGAAACTCCTTCAAGAGTTTTCCCAACTTCGTAAACGGTATTGGGGCCAGCATATGTGGTCTCGTGGTTACTTTGCAGTTACAGTGGGCAATGTAAATAGCGATTCTATACAGAAGTATTTGGAGGATCAAGAGCTACATCATAAGCAAGCAGACTTTCGTATTTCAGAATTTTAATCTTTGATCTGCTTTCCAAGCGTCTGGCAAACTGCCAGCTTGAGCTGGTAGTCACTTGATAGCTATTGAGTGTACCCTGACCGGATCTTATTCATACACTTCATAAAACGATTGATCTCTGATTTTGGTCTCCTCCACTTTACAGGCTCACTAGCACTGGTATATAGCACTAGTTGATGCTGATCTTCAGTCTCAGCATCTTCCACGTTCTCCAAGATAAGAGCTGTATCGTAGAGCCTATGCGCTATGAAAGGAATCACGTCTTTATCTTGCACTTCCCAGTAGGTATCGATTAAAGAACAAGTCGGATATTTTTCAAGGGCCTTGTAAGCAGCCTCGCATACACTCGCTGTATTATGCTGCATGCCCTGACGTAGGCTGGGCCAGACTATCTCGAAAGAACCCTGCTTGTCTAATATGTGTAATGCCAAATAGGCATCCTCACGCACATCACACATCGTATGCTGCATACACCGCTGTAATGCAGGCCATATCCGTATAAAAGGCACCTTTTCATTCAGAGCCACTAGGGCCTCGTACGCAGTATGACGCACGCTAAATTGATCATCCGCCATACCCTTCTGTAAGATGGGCCAGACTACCTCAAACGGTGCGTCCTTACCCAATACCTTGAAGCACTGGTAAGCAGCCTTGCGAATCATCCAATCCGCATGCTGCATACCTTTCTGGAGCGCAGGCCAGATCAGCTCAAACACCAGGTCCTTGCCAGCACTATCCAAGTTGGCTAACCCCTCATAGACAGCATAGCGTACGGCCCAGCTACTGTCCTCAATAGCCTGACGTAATAAGTTATCCCAGACCCAATGAAACGGTGCTCCCCGGCTGAGCGTACTTAGCGATTTGCAGGCGGCTACACGTACCTGACAGTTCTGATCCTGCATGCATGCACGCATAAAATCTGTTAGATATTGCGTGCGTGTATCTTCACTTTCTACCTCGTCAGGTGCCCCATATAAACGTAAGGACCCCAAGACTTCGTAAGCCACTTTACGTACATGCCAGTTGCTATCTTGTATCCCCATTTGTAAGAAGAATATAGCTGTCTTGTCGGATATGTGACTGGCTAGCTTTTCTAAGGCCTGGCAGGTAACCTGGCGGACACGCCAACTATGATCCCCTAATCCCATTCGTAAGAAAGATATTACTTCTGCTACAGGTTTACTCTGACCCACAGCTCCCAAAACCTTGTAAGTAGCTGCGCGTACATACTCATTTTTGTCTTGCTTGCCCTGTGCTAAAACGAGATTGACCCCGCGATATGGTAGCGACCGTCCTATCTTGACTAATACATCGTAGACACACTCCTGTACATACCTATCTTCATTTTGTATCGCCAGTTGTATGAGAAGCTCGATGGCAACAGAGGGTATACGTAGACCTATGGTTTCTAAAGACAAGCAGGTAGCCTGGCGGACATACTCATTATGATCTTGTAACCCTGCTTGTAAGAGGAATGCTACGTTGTGTGTAGGTGCATCCTGACCCACGCTTCCTAAAGCCGTATATGTGGCTACGCGCATGCGCCAGTCTGAACTTTTCCATTCCGCCGACAAAAATGAATTAAGATCCCGAAAGGATATGTGCTGCCCCAGTGTTTTTAGGGCGTTGCAAGCAGCCTGGTGTATGTTTTCGTCCACATTCTGGATTCCCTGATCCAAGAGATGCTTGGCCTGCCGAAAAGGGATATACCTGCCTAAGACACCTAAAGCTTTGTAGACAGCGCAGTGTATATGTGTGTTCAGTATCTCCACCTGTATGAGATCTTGTAAGAGCTGTATGAGTTGCCCGCTATAATACTTGCCTACGCCGTTGGCCTCTGAAAACAACTTGAGGAGGTAGTTCAGCAACTGGGTCTTGGATACTTCATAAATATCGTACTGCCGCAATCCTGCCTCAAACCATACAGTAAGCCACTTGCCCAAGGCAAAGCAGGACTCTAAAGAGGTTAAAGCCTGGGCCCCTAACCCATCTTTCTCGCTACCACTACCTTGTATGAGTACCAACCACTCATTGGATAGCTGCAACTGTAAGACAAGGTGCTGCGTGTATAATACTTCCCAGGGCGCTGCGCTCATCAGTTGTTCTAATATTCGCACAGCTCCTCTACTGCTTGCAGGTGCCCTGTGGTCATCTGTTTTGAACGTTTTCTGCATGATCTCCCCTGCCATAAATGTGAACATTCGTCTATAACGCGGCGCATATATGTGGGGCTTCAGAAACGCAAACAATGCCTCTATTTTCCCGGATAGAAAAAACCGGGCTAGTCGCTTACCTGCTAGGTATTCCTGGAAGATCAGGTCCGAGAACATATAGGCTCCACCGGGTTGTTCTGTAAGCAACGGGTTACTATCCTGTAAAATCCAACCCTGGTTGCTACCTAATAGGTCCCTCATCTGTGCATGCCCTATACCCAGCCTACCCTCACATAAGCTGTGCAAGGCTATCCGCTCTAGTTCTTTCAATCCGGCATCTTGGGCAACGGCTGCCGCACGAGCATCTACGGTGGTCCCATAGATAGCGATGACCTGCTCTATCTGGCACATGATAAAATCGTCCCAAACATCCTGCAAAAAACTGCGACACAACCAAGAAAGTCCTACAGATGCATGAGGCTGGGTTAACTTGGCTTTTCGCGTTGCCCACAGCCTGCAGAGCATCTGCAGGTGTACAGGTACCCTGACTATGTCCTGTAGGTGATGAGCTGTAATGAAACGGATGATTTCTGCTGTCGTATCAGCTGTGAGGCCTCCTAAGGTCCTGCTGATGAATAAGTCTCTATTTCGTTGATCAAGCCCTCTATTTTCCACCACTCTGTCGACAAGTCTGCACTCTTTTTCCATATATATGCCATAGGGCCGTGTGACGAGAAGTAGCTTATGCCTACCCTCCTTGGCTTCTTGCAGTATGGCCTGGCTAATGCCCCACTGCTCTTCTAATCCATCCAATATGACAAGCGTAGTCGGCTGATCTAGCTGGCGCTTGACCCCACTTGTCCAGTATATGTAGTTTCTTGGGTCTATTGTCTGTGGTAGATATTCGCTGATAATGACGTGGCTCAAATGCCTGGCAGGTACATAATAACCATGTTTGTTGCATTTGCCTGTTCTCAGTGCACTAGCAGTCAGCACGTACACAGCATCAAAATTGTTGCCCCATATGCCCTTGGCCCAGGCGTGCGCTAGCTTCTTGGTAAGTGCAGTTTTACCTGTCCCAGCTTCTCCGACTACCAGCACCCTGTGGATATCTATGACAGGCTCGTTGGGGCCTAGGCTCCTGGGGCAGAATAATTCTTCCCAACTCAGGATGCGACTGGACCATTGAATGGGCTCCTGGCTGGTAGCAGTAGACCTTGTATCTGCATCTAAGGCATGTAGGTCTCTGACTACTTGCTCCTGTTCTTGCAACTGGAGCTGCCATTCCATGCTCTCTACAGATCGGGATTGACCCCCTAACAAAGTGGGCACCTGACTAAAGTCTTCGCGCAGATAATGGGCTCTCAGCTCTGCTTTTATCCTCGCTTGTGTTTCAAGCTGCGTGGATAGTGATCTCAAGGTAGTATTGTTTGCATAGGCCTCATCCGCGTACCGCAACGCAGGCCCCCTGGGTACGACAGAGGCGCCAGATATAGAACATGCCCTGGATGGCCCCGAAGATGTGGAGGTATATACGGCAGAGCTAGCACCTGATGGAGCTAGCATGTTATTGGCCCACTCTCCTTCATTTGAGGATAGCCTGGACGCTCGCCCTAAAGAGCTATCCTGTCTATCGTCATAGTAATATGGACCGGAAGCGCTCACCCCACAATTCTGTAAAGAGAGTAAGCCCAGGAGCATAAAAGCTACCTTTTTTTGCTGGTTGGGTTGCATAATAATAATAGTTTGGAGTTGGGTCTTGAGACTCCTATTGGCATCTCAAGATCAATATCCTTGACTTGGGTCTACTGACTGCTTGGTTAGGCGGCCAAATTTGGCAAACAATTTTCAAAAAACCATACTGCCTTACCTGGTAGCATCTAGATGTGCCTAGGATGGTTCTTAGCTACTTTTGCAGCGATGGCTTCGTCTAGCTTCATCAGCATGTGTGTGGTGTCTGGCTTCACCTTATGACTGCGAATACGCTCCGCTAGCGAATTGCGCAGTATAAAAGTTAGCAGCTGGCTAGCATTGAGGCCTATCTCAGCAGCTTGGTGAAACAAGAAAGAAGAAGGGTTCATACCGGCTGTTGTATTGGGGTCGTTGAGATAAATCTCATCATTAGCCGTTATGAGGCCGTCTATGCGTGCGTATACGCGGCAGTTTAAACTCTCAAAGAGTGTCACACACGCCCTCCTAAGCTTGTGGAGCTGCTCCTCAGAGAGCTTCATGGGCGTCTCCTTACGTACAATGCCGGGTAAGTACTTGGCCCTATAGTCAAAATAATTAATGTCCTGTTTGTGTATCTCTGTAGGAGGTAGCGCTACAGGAAGCTCGCCTGTCTCTTGCAGTACAATGCAGGAAAATTCTCTACCAGGCACAAAAGCTTCCAGCAGTACTGCTTCTTCTCCCGAAGGGCTGATCAGCTGCAAGCTTGTATCCTGCGCCTGGAAATAATGATCTATCTGCTTGAGCAATGTGTCAGGATGGTGTATGAGGGCACCATGTACCCAGAGAGGTAGGCCGATACCCGTTTTTAAATCGATAAGCTGCTCAATCCACTGCTGCTTATCGATAGCGCTGAGCTGCGTCCACTGTTTGTGTTGTATCTCACGTATAAAGAAACTGTGATGTACAGCTGACGCAAACAACGCTGTATCTTTTCTGTTTACTATGGTTACCCCAATCGAAGAGCCCTGGCAAGGATTCTTCACCACCAAAGGGAATCCCGTTTTTTCGATAATCTCTCGGAACAATGCTGCTTTGTCCGTAGTGCACTGCCAGCGTGACTTATCTAGCACTGCATAAGGCGGCACCAATAACCCAGCCTGTAACATCATCTTTTTTTGAGCTATTTTGTTCATGCCCAAGGCAGCCCCCAAAATCCCCGTACCTGTGTACGGGATTTGATACCAGGTAAGTAGCCCTTGTATACTGCCATCTTCACCATAGGGCCCGTGTAGTGCCAGAAAGGCTATGTCAAATACGTTGCTAAATTGTTCAGGGCGTATCGGCTTACCGATGCGGCTGACTAAACCTTTCAATTGGCGTTGACTGAGCTCCCCGAGTGACTCTATGTATATCTGAAAATGGCTTTGGGGTATCAGATCGCTGGGTGGGTAGAAATCCCGAATGGTGCCTTGGTACAGATAGCGCCATTCCAAAAGGATAAAATGGCCCAGGCTATCCACAAAAATAGGAACGGGCTCAAAGAGCGATTTATCTAGGTTATCGTATACTGTGCGCCCCCCTACCAATGAGATTTCACGTTCCCTGGCCCGGCCTCCAAAAAAAATACCAACACGAATAGGCTGATGCATAAACTTTGTATATGACGTACGTTAGGCTAGTACAGCATGTGCCAAGTGGATACCCCTGCCACTGCATAGCACGCGGAGTACCAATTCACCTCAGCGCATTCCGGATAGCTACCTGCTGCGCTACTGACATGACTATGGGGTTAAATATCGCGCTAGCTGCCCCACTGGCTAGCACGGCAGGCGTTCCCGCATCTCCGCCCGATCGAATGTCTTCTAGCAGCGGTATCTGGCCCAGCAAGGGCAGTTGATAGTGCTTGGCTAGCCAGGCTCCCCCTCCCTGGCCGAAAAGATAGTACCTTTCTTGAGATCCGCCGGGCAGGGCAAAGTAAGCCATATTTTCTACTACCCCCAGCACCGGGACCTGTATGGTGGGTTTTTGCAGCATAGCTATGCTCTTACGGGCATCAGCCAATGCTACCTGTTGGGGCGTCGTCACGATAACGGCGCCGGTCAGGGGAATGGCCTGTACGAGCGTCAGATGTATATCGCCAGTCCCAGGGGGTAAGTCAATGAGCAGATAATCGAGCGCATACCAGGCTGTATCGCGTAAGAATTGTCGCAAAGCTGTGCTGGCCATAGGCCCCCGCCAAACCACAGCATCCTCTGCCGGCATCAGCAATCCCATAGAAAGCATCTTGATCCCATACTTTTCCAGCGGTATCAAATACTTCTTGTCGCCTTCTTGCATGACGTGCGGCTTTTCTGTACACCCCAACATGGTGGGGATAGACGGGCCATAGATATCGGCATCCAATAAGCCTACACGCGCGCCGTGCTGGGCCAGCACAAGTGCCATATTGACAGCGACGGTAGATTTGCCTACACCGCCCTTGCCAGAAGCGATGGCGATCACATTTTTCACCTCGGGCAATAGGGGCTCATTTTGCCTCTGTGTCGTGACCTGGGCTGTGGTCTGAATATCGACAGCACAACCTGGGTCGATGTGCTTTTGAATGGCAGTGATACAAGCTGCTTTCAATACTTCCTGCAGTGGGCAGGCTGGTGTGGTCAGTACCAGCGTAAAGCGTACATTGCCTGGAGCGAGCCCTACGGATTGCACCATACCCAGCGTTACAATATCTTGCCCTAAGTCTGGATCTATCACGCTGCTGAGGGCTTGCAAAACCGCTGCTCGTTCTGGGATGTGCCTCATATTTTATACTCGATGATCGTCTGATAAATCTTAAAATTACAGGATAGGGCTTATTTTTCTGTGCTGTCTGGTATATTTGAATGCAAACGGCTTGTATACCCCGTTAGCGCATGGCCTACAAGGGCATGTAGCCTGGGCCGGATGGCCGCTATGTGAGTCCATCGGCAGATAACTGATATGCCGTGTATAACATGCAACCGATCCTCTAAATATTGCCTGTGACCACCCCATCTTCCACAACCCCACTCGCTGAGCCGACAAATAACGCGCCCAATAACCCTGACCAAGTAGAGGTCTGGGGGGCTCGAGAGCACAATCTCAAAAACCTGGACGTATCCTTCCCTAGAAATAAGCTGGTAGTTGTTACAGGCATCAGCGGCAGCGGCAAGTCTTCGTTGGCTTTCGATACCATTTATGCCGAAGGGCAGCGAAGGTACATGGAGAGCTTCTCTGCCTACACACGCAACTTTTTAGGCAACCTAGAGCGCCCAGATGTAGATAAGGTAGATGGCCTCAGCCCAGTAATTGCCATCGAGCAGAAAACTACGTCACGCAATCCGCGCTCAACGGTAGGTACTACCACCGAAATCTATGACTACATGCGGCTCCTGTTTGCTAGGATATCCGAAGCTTACTCTTACCAAAGTGGTCAAAAAATGGTCAAGCAGACCGAACAACAAATAGCCCAGCATATACTGGCCGCTTTCCCAAGCCAGACGATCACTTTGTTAGCTCCTGTTGTCAAGGGCAGAAAAGGCCAGCATAAAGAACTGCTGCAGCGCATCCACAAGATGGGGTTCACCAAAATTACCGTCAATAGATCTGTCCGGACGGTGTCCCCTAAAATGGAGCTTGACCGATACAAGACCCATGAGATATGCATTGTTATCGATCGCTTGTCCATAGATGAGCATGATGAGCGTTTGCGCAATTCTTTGGCCTCTGCGCTCAAGCATGGGAAAGGCATAATCATTGTCCAAGACCAAAAAGGCCAATGGTATCATTTTTCTAACACACTTATCGATCCTACCACGGGGCTCTCCTACGACGAACCTGCCCCCAACAGTTTCTCGTTTAACTCGCCTTATGGGGCATGCTCCACTTGTCATGGCCTAGGTACACAACAAGTGATCGACGTCGAAGCGCTCATGCCTGACAAGACCTTGAGTATCAACCAGGGGGGTATTCACCTGCTCGGGGAGGAAGCTAAAGAAGAGGGAGTCTTCAAAAGCATGGCAACCGCACTCAAGAAGTACCACATGAGCCTAGATACACCCCTCCAAAATATACCTCCGCAGATCATCCACTTCCTCCTGTATGGGCGGGAAAAGTCCACTATCGCCGGTGTTGTCGATAAGAAAATGCCACTGACTACCTCGCGTACCCAGTTCGCAGGTATCATTCCCTTTCTCCAGCAGAATTATCAACGACGCAGAACGCCTAAAATGATCGCTGAGTACGACAACCATCTATGTACCCAGCTATGCCCTACCTGTCACGGCGCACGCCTAAAAAAGACTTCTCTCTACTTCAAAATAGCGGACAAAAATATTGCCCAGCTGGTAGCCATGGACATGCAACAGCTGTATGACTGGTTTGGTGAGCTGGAGCCCCAGCTCAGCGACAGGCAGCAGGCCATAGGTACAGAAATCATCGAAGAAATCCGAAAACGCATCCAGTTTTTACTCGACGTAGGCCTACACTACCTACAGCTGGATAGGTCCTTACAAACCTTGTCAGGCGGAGAAGCGCAGCGTATCCGGCTGGCTACCCAAATAGGCACACAACTGGTAGGGGTTTTGTATATCCTGGATGAACCCAGCATTGGCCTACACCAGCGTGATAACAAACGCCTCACCCAAGCTTTACACAATCTGAGAGATTTAGGCAATTCTGTCCTTATCGTGGAGCATGATAAGGACATGATGCTAGAAGCCGACTACATCATCGACATAGGCCCAGGTGCTGGCAAACACGGAGGGCAGGTAGTTGCCGCCGGTTCGACATCGGATTTTCTGACGCAGCCAGGGCTTACCGCTGATTTTATAACGGGCAAGCGCCAAGTACCCGTACCCGCGACGCGGCGAGCTGGCAATGGCACGTACTTGCAGGTGAGGGGCTGTAGTGGCCATAACCTCAAGCAGACTACGTTACGCATACCCCTAGGCAAGATGATTGGCATTACAGGCGTATCTGGGAGTGGTAAATCTACCCTCATTCACGAAACCTTGCTACCTATATTGCAAAAGTATTTGTACAGCACCTATACTACTCCCATGCCTTACCAGGAAGTATCTGGGCTGGAAAACATCGACAAAGTCATTGAAATAGACCAAAAGCCCATCGGCAGGACACCCCGCTCCAACCCGGCTACGTATACAGGTGTATTTACAGGCATCCGCAATCTATTTACCCTTTTGCCCGAGGCAAAAACACGGGGTTACAAACCTGGTCACTTCTCGTTTAATGTCAAAGGTGGCCGGTGCGAAACTTGTCAAGGGGCTGGTATGAAGGTGATAGAAATGGATTTTTTGCCCAACGTACAGGTGTTCTGCGAGACCTGCCGGGGAAAGCGTTACAATCGGCAGCTCCTGGAGGTACGCTACAAGGGCAAATCCATAGCCGACGTGTTGGACATGACTGTCAGCAACGGTGTCACATTCTTTGAAAAGTACCCGGGTATCCGCAAGGTCATCCGGACCTTGGACGACGTAGGCCTAGGCTACATTACGCTGGGGCAACATGCCACAACGCTCTCGGGGGGTGAGGCGCAGCGTGTAAAGCTGGCCTCCGAACTGGCTAAGCGCGATACCTCCCAAACACTATACATCCTGGATGAGCCTACCACAGGGTTACACTTTCAGGACATTCAGCATTTGCTAGGCGTACTCCACAAACTGGTCGACAAAGGCAATACGGTGATTATTGTAGAACATAACCTAGACATCATCAAGGCGGTAGACTATATCATTGACATAGGGCCAGAGGGGGGGGTACACGGTGGCCAAATCGTGGCCGAAGGTACCCCAGAAGAAGTGGCTAGACACCCACGTAGCTACACTGGGCAGTTTTTAAAAGAGGTACTCCCCTAAGGAACTTCCAACAGCTACCTTGATCCCCAGCTGATGCGGTTACAGCGCATATGCTCAAGCCTTACTACAGGTTATCATGCGTAGAGGCAGGCTGTGATGAAGCGGGTCGAGGGTGCTTGGCAGGTCCTGTCGTGGCAGCGGCTGTAGTGCTCCCGAAAGACTACTTTCATCCGCTTCTCAATGACTCTAAGCAGCTCAGCCCTGCCCAACGATTGCAGGTCAACAAATCGATACAGCAAGCAGCTGTCGACTGGGCCATTGGCTCAGCAAGCCCCGAAGAGATTGACCAGATCAATATCTTGTGCGCCACTTGGCTGGCGATGCACCGGGCTATTGCGGCCCTCAGACAACCTCCTGAACTGTTGCTTATCGATGGGCCTCGGTTTCAGCCCTACCCAAACATTCCGCATGTGTGTATCATTCGGGGAGATGCCCAAATGAGTGCCATTGCCGCTGCTTCTGTCTTGGCTAAAGTGTGCCGAGATGCCCACATGTGTACACTAGCCGCGCAATATCCGGGCTACGCCTGGGAAAGGAATATGGGCTACCCGACACAAGCCCATCGGAATGCCCTGAGAGAGCTTGGCCTTACGCCCCATCACCGCAGGAGCTACATGCCAGTACGTAAGGTGTGCGGTAAATGAGCCAAGGAATTGCCTGGTTACTCAGGCCGACCTTATGGGCTGCTCTTGCCTGAGCAAGACAGCGCCCGTACGAATTGAGGTACTCGTTATGACCTATATTTCACGGAAAGTACCCCGTATGGTGTAGCTCTAACAGTACCAAAGATATCCATATAAAGACACTTTTGCCGAAGGACTGCCAAGGGGTCAGCGGCAAGTAGGTACCCAAGCAACCGCAGGTAGGCATGCGCCTGTACACTGCTGTATACAACGTGAGGCCCATAAAGAAGCTAGTCAATACCAGCAGAGCGGCCCGAGTACATTGCCCATAACATCCGTATAGCAGGCAGAGACCCAGCAAAACCTCTGCACAGGATAGGGCCCAGGCTATGGCCCACCGCATAGGAGCTAGCTTACGGAATAGGGTTGTGAAATCAGTAGCAAAAACTTCACAATAATCCTCTATTTTTTGGGCAAATGTGGATACCTGACTCAGCTTAGCAGCTCCAGAACCTATAAATACCAGGCTGATCCCTGCGTTGAGTACCTGATACATGGGGATTACCTACGGGCACGGCGCTGCCTGCTTCAGTGACGCAAACACCGCATAATTGATAATGTCCTGATAGTTGGAGGCTACTCCCTCCGAGGCACATGTTTGGTTTGCATTGTCCTCTATGCGTTTGATGCGCAGTAGCTTCATAAGTATGATGTCGATGATCGAGCTGCAACGCATGGCGCGCCAGGCCTCTCCATAGTCATGGTTCTTGGCCTCTAGCAGCTGCATGGTCTCTGCCACTACGTTATCGTAATGTTTTTGTAAGTCTGCCTCAGGCATCTGCAAGGGCTCGTGAGCAGCCAGGCGAATCTGTATGAGGGCAATGATACCGTAGTTAATGATACCGATGAGCTCCGTTTGCAGGCTGTCCGCAACCCGCTGCTGCCCCTTGTCGCTGATCGACCTGATGCGTTGTGCTTTGATCATAATCTGATCTGTGATAGCAGGTAACCGCAGGATACGCCATGCCGTGCCATAGTCCTTGTGCTTCTTCTGAAATACTGCTTGGCAAGCCTGCATGACATCGCTGTACGATGCGAGAGATGGCTGTTGTCGGGGCATATGTGTATCCAAAACCTGTGGCAATAACCTGCCTGCTAGGCCGCAGATGCGTGATTTATCTAGTGCACAGGATGGGTCATATCTATTTTTCGTAACTTGACGGGCTTTTGCAAAAATAGCGCCCTATTTCTAAACATGAAGACAACCTATCTTTCATTAGCTAGCCGACCCAGTGCTAGCCGTTTTTGTTACCTATGCTGTTGAACATGGTTTCACTACCCGTTCGATTTACCCATCTACTGGATCTGTTACTGGTCGGGTTATTGGCCTATCAGGTCTACAGGCTGATTAAGGATACGTTAGCCTTTCGTATCTGCCTGGGAGGCCTCCTCTTGTACGCCCTGTACAGGATAGCCAAAGCCACGCAAATGCCTTTATTGACGTACTTATTGGGCCACTTGATGCATGTGAGTACGTTGGCTATCCTCATATTGTTTCAGTACGAGATACGTAAGTTTCTTTCCTTGCTCAGCACCCCTTTTACCAAAGGTAGCAAAGCGTGGCCCAGGTACTATCCCTGGACCAGAAAAAGGGACGAATCCACCTCCTATACCATAACCGCCATCATAGAAGCTGCTAAAGCCTTGGGTAGGACAAACACAGGGGCGCTCATTGTGTTGTCTAAGCATGCTGATTTGAAGTTTTATATAGAATCTGGCGAGGCCCTCAGCAGTGTTGTCTCCAAGCGGCTGCTCTTAGCCATCCTACACAATAAAAGCCCGCTGCACGATGGGGCCGTGATTATCTACCAGGGCAAAATCGTGGCGGCCCGATGTATATTACCCGTTACAGAACAGCAAAGCTTATCGGCCCGGTTCGGGATCAGGCACAGGGCAGCCATTGGTATGTCAGAAGCGACAGACACCTTGGTGCTCGTGGTTTCGGAAGAGACGGGTGAAATCTCAGTGGCTACAAAGGGCATTCTAGAGAATAACCTCTCAGCACAAGAACTTAGGACAGCCATCAACCAGTATTTCTATCCGCACTAACACGATGCCTACTGGGTCAGGGCAGGTATATGACGGTATGGGATGCCAAGTTTGTGCTATGCCGTGGCTATCTTTGCAGCTGCACTAGCTGCATTCCACCATGCGAGAGATATCTTTTCGGCAAGCCCTTCGCGAAGCCATGAGCGAAGAAATGGCCCAAGATCCTACCATTTTCCTGATGGGTGAGGAAGTTGCTGAATACAATGGGGCCTACAAGGTGAGTGCGGGTATGTTGAGCGAGTTTGGCCCACAGCGTGTCATCGATACCCCCATCTCTGAGCTGGGCTTTGCTGGGCTCGGCGTTGGGGCAGCTATGAATGGCCTACGCCCCATCATAGAGTTTATGACCTTTAATTTTTCGCTTGTCGGCATTGATCCCATTATCAACTCGGCCGCTAAGATACACAGTATGTCGGGGGGGCAGTTTTGTATACCTATTGTTTTTAGAGGGCCTACCGGCAATGCGGGCATGTTGGGTGCCCAGCACTCCCAGAATTTTGAAAGTTGGTATGCCAGCTGCCCAGGGCTCAAAGTAGTAGTCCCTGCCAATCCGTACGATGCCAAGGGCTTGCTCAAGTCGGCCATCCGAGACGATGACCCTGTCATCTTCATGGAATCAGAGCTCATGTATGGTGACAAAGGCACAGTGCCCGAAGATACCTATTGTTTGCCCATTGGGCAGGCTCAAGTTGTTACATCTGGCCATGATGTGACGCTGGTTTCGTTTGGCAAAATGATGAAAGTAGCCGGGGAGGCAGCGCGCACACTGCAAGACCAAGATGTATCTGTAGAGCTGATCGATCTCAGGACTGTGCGGCCGCTAGATCTCGCTTGCATTTTTGCATCTGTACAAAAAACGAATCGATTGGTAATTGTAGAAGAAGCCTGGCCGTTGGGTTCCATAGCCTCTGAAATAGCTTATCAGGTCCAGAAGCATGTCTTTGACTACCTAGACGCTCCCATACAGAAGGTCAATAGCGCAGATGTGCCGCTATCCTATGCCCCCACTTTGATACAAGAAACCTTGCCCAACGTAAATAAAGTTGTGCAAGCCTTACGAGCTGTCCTACACTGCTGAGGTTATTGTGGAAGTAAAAATCGTCAACCATACCCAACATCCCCTGCCGTCCTACGCCACGGCGGGTGCCAGTGGCTTAGATTTAAGGGCCTACCTAACAGCCCCCATTGTTATGCGTCCCTTGCAAAGAGCCTTGATAGGTACTGGAATACACATAGCCCTGCCGCCAGGTACGGAGGCGCAAGTACGCTCTAGGAGTGGGCTAGCGCTCAAACACGGCATTACGGTACTGAACAGCCCAGGCACCATTGACTCAGACTATCGGGGCGAAATTCACGCACTCTTGATCAATCTATCTGACCAGCCCTTTACAGTCCATGATGGCGAACGCATTGCGCAGCTGATCGTGAGTCAGTACGTCTCGATTCGTTGGGTACCTGTACAAGTACTCGATGCAACGACTAGGGGCACACGTGGCTACGGCAGTACGGGTGTAACTTGAGCTACCTACAAGTCCTGTGATTAAGGTCATTATACCTATGGCGGGCCGTGGTACGCGCATGTTGCCGCACACATTGCATCAGCCCAAAGGATGCATTTCCCTCTTAGGGAAGCCCATCGTAGCGCACCAGATAGAACAGCTACAGACCCTGTGTGCGGGCCGGATAGGCGACATTGGGTTTGTATTGAGCCAGCGTCAGCCTCCCTTAGAAGCTGCCCTAGCCGCCATTGCGCAACGTGTGGGGGCTAGGCCTCACTTCTACACACAGCCTACTGCCGTGGGTACGGCGCATGCCATCTCTTGCGCCAGCAGCCTACTAGCTGGAGAAGTGCTCATTGCCTTTGTAGATACCCTATTTGAAGCTAGTGTGCCGTTAGATAACCCCCAAAAAAACATCATCTGGGTAAAGCAGGTAGAAAATCCATCCGCCTTTGGCGTTGTGGTATTGGATAAACAACAGCGTATTGTTGATTTTGTAGAAAAACCGACTAGCTTCGTCAGTCCTTGGGCCATGGTGGGTCTCTACTACTTTAGAGAAGGGTGCCACCTACGCGAAGCCATTCAGGTATGCCTGGCGCGAGGTACCCCCCAAGGAGGTGAGTACCCACTCACAACTGTGCTAGCCGCCATGCAAAAAGAGGGCAAGCCATTTGCCATGCATACGGTAGACCAATGGCTAGATTGTGGTAACAAAGCCGCGTTATTGCATGCGCATCGGCACCTGCTTAGTGCTGCTCAACAAACCCAGCCCTTGGTGGCGCCTACAGCGCAGCTCCACAACAGCCTGATTGTACCTCCTGTATATTTGGGGGAAAAAGTTAGCCTTGACCATGCTATCGTTGGCCCCTACGTTTCCGTAGGAGACTACAGTCAGCTACGCAATACTTGTATCCAGCATAGTATTGTGCAGGAACACACGCTGATCAGCCATGCACATCTCCAAAATTCTACCGTAGGCAGCCATGTGACCCTAGCTGGGCAAGTAACAGAATGCCACCTGGCAGACTATGTCACGTCTGTGGAGCGCAGGGGCTACACAGATTAGCAAGTAGAAAATGGCTATTATTGTAGATATGCTCTACTGACGTTTGGACATATCTTACCCCCTGTCTATATTGCCGTGAATTTCCTATTATTAACCAATCTTAAAGCCAAAACATGAAGAAAATCGTTGCCATACTTATCGTGGTAGCCCTTGCTCCGCATGCACAAGGTGCAGCGGGCGCCAAACCCGAAAAACAAGCCATCCGCAACATGAAGACCTCTACGGGTCCAGGAACATCTAGGTCTGCTCGTGCGAGGACGCAGCCTAAAAAGACCAAAAAGAATAGCCCCAAAGCTGTAACAAAGGCTGCAAGGGTTGCGAAACCGGTAGCACAGCCTTCAAGGTCGGCTACAAGCGGGCAAAGGCAGGCCCATCAGAAACCAGGAGATGGGCCGAGGCGGCAACCTACCGCAAGACGCAAAACGGCGGCACAAGAAGAGAAGGATTTGATAAAAAAGTGGCAGCAGTACAAAGCCGACATGGAGCCTTTGCAGCTGAAAGACCTGATAGAAGAAAATCATAGATTGAAGACCCAAAATCGGAAGATGGATGTCACGCTAGCGGAGCTGTTGGTAAAGCTTACATCGAGCGAGGAAAAGGCAAAAGCTGCCGAAAAGTACCGAAGCCAGATGCAGGAACTCCAGCATCAGTTGGATATCCTACGGCAAGCTACCCTAAGCCAGGGTGATATACCCCCCAGCTTGGACGACCTATCACCCGATAACTATCGCGTTGACACAGCTAGTGGAAAAGTCTTTGTCAACGGTATATGGGATACCAGATATGGTGTAGATCCTCAGACTGGTAAGGCTTTTACTAGGGGTGTCGTCTTCAGGGTGCAGATAAGTGCTAGCAAAGAAGAAGATTTAGCGTCAGTGTTGGTGAGTGATAATCAGCAACCCAACCTAGTGCAGGAAAAGATAGAAGGTGTCAACAAGTACACCTTAGGCCACTTCCGGAACTACCATCAGGCCGATCGGCTTAAAAAAGGCCTGCGCAATATGGGTATAACTAGCGCCTGGATTGTGCCTTTCAAAGATGGGCAGCGAGTACCCTTGAGAGAAGTGTTAGATGTGGTCCTCGACCAGTAAGGTAACCCCTGCTGATTCATTATGAATACCAAAAATATACCGTGTAAGATAGGTTTTGTAGCACTCATGATGGTACTTGCTGTGGCTGCCAGCTGTCATGTGCATACTCCTGATGAAGCGCAATACCAGGCGCAGGTGGCAGAAAGAGATATCCTGGATCCTCTTTTATCGGATCATGATCATCTAGAAGAGCACCATGGGCAGTGCCTGGTGAAAGTTATGCAGCCCCAGGAAGATACCCAGGTAGACCTAGATCTGGATACGTTAGAAGCGACAGATCCATTGATCCTAGCAGCTAAGTGCCCCTTTACTTCGTCAGGTTACAGCTATTTCACACCGCTTATGTATGCTATCAGGCTACAAGCCATGCCGGCTGTAAAAAGTATGTTAGCCGCGTATGATACCTTAGGTAAGGACCATAAGCTCGATAAGATCAAGTTTTCGATTCCATCTGATATACAAAATACCAGGCCCCCAAATGCGGGCTACACGGCCTTGCTAATGGCCCTTATATTCCAAAATGTGGATGCAGTCCAGCTCCTTGTAGCAAATGGTGCTCCTGTCAACATGCACTTTGAGCAAGCCGTAGGCGAGCTGGGCGGCAGTACCCCTATACATGTAGGCGTGGCTACCCAAAATGCGTTAGTTGTGGAGGCCATGCTGGTTAGGGCTTTGCAATCCGTAGATCTAGAGGTGCAAGATTCCAAAAACGGGTCCACACCCCTAGATCTGTCCCTGTCTAGAAATTACATGAATGTGGCAAAATGCCTCTTAGAGTATGGAGCGGACCCGAACCGTGTAGACCACACCTTAGGTTGGCGTCCTTTGTCTAGAGCTATCCTAAAAAAAGACCCAGCGATGGTAGAACTATTGTTGTCCTACGGTGCCAATCCTTACCTGACGGATGCGTCAGTCAGCACACCCCTGCACATGGCTATTTTAGCGCCCAGCCCACCTATCGTTAAGCTACTCGTAAGGTATGGAGTCGATATCAACACGCTGCTCTGTAGTGCTATCACAGAACGACAAGATCTGGCACTGGTAGAAGCAATTTTATCATATCCTGAAGTAAATGTCAATCACCCCATGTATGATACTGGCTGCACAGCCCTGCACTTAGCCGTTATACAAGGATTTGATCTGTTAGAGCACGAAAAAGCCTATAACAACCTGTTGAGTATACTGCGGTGTCTGCTATCCTGCCCCAGGACAAATGTCAACGCACAAAAGAAAGATGGCAATACGGCTTTACACTTTACTATTATGCTAGACCGCCCAGCTATGACAGAGGCAATGCTAGAATATCATCCGGATCGTCTGGTCGAGCTGAATGTGAATATAAGAAATAATCAAGGAGAGGCACCTTTGCACAGAGCCTTACGTCAGGCGATAGAATGCCATGATAAGGTGAGCAACGACAAAGCTTTACGATGTCTAAGCTTGCTCTTAGAGCAACCTCGGATAGATGTCAACCTGAAAAACAGGAATGGATATACCCCCTTACACCTAGCTTTCGCAGCTCATAGGCGAGATCTCGTGCAGCTATTGTCGGCGCATCCTACGGCGGATTTTAACGCGGAAGACAGTCAAGGCAACACTCTTTTGCATAGGGCTGTTGAAATGTGTTCCTTGAGTTTGGTACAGCAACTCTTACGCAGTAACAAAACCAATGTCAATGCGCAGAACAAGTTGGGTAATACGCCTTTACACCTAATAGCTCTGAGCAATATGTCCTCAATAACCAGAGCCTTGATGGAGCGTTATGATATACGACCCAATATACAGAACCGGGAGGGCGCAGCGCCCATACATTCAGTAGTATATTGTAATGCCCTGAACGTATTGCCTATCTTGTTGTCAGATGAGCGGGTAGACTTGGACATAAGAGACCTGGAAGGGTATACGCCTCTGCACTTAGCTATTCTCTACGGTAGGCAAAAACGAGAGGCTGCAGAGATGCTGCTACGTACCCCCAGGCTAGATCTAAGTATAAGCGATGAAAATGGTGACACGGCCTTGGACTTAGCCAAAGAATATGGCAGTGAAGAATCCGTAATATCTATGTTCTTAGAACGTATGTCCATGAGCTAGACACTCGCGGCAATGCCTAGGAGGTGACACAACTGAGAACCTTTTGGTCAATATGAATATACCGAATACACAACGTAAAGCTAGCTTATTAACACTAGTAGCTGCGCTTACTGCAGCTGTAAGCTGCCATGTACATGCTCCTGATGAAGCGCAATACCAGGCACAGGTGGCAGAAAGAGACATCCTGTACCCTCTTTTATCGGATCATGATCATCTAGAAGAGCACCATGGGCAGTGCCTAGTAAAAGTTATGCAACCCCAAGGCATGGCTGCGCTAGACGTAGCTATGGATGCGTTAGAAACCACAGATCCATTGATTATAGCTGCCAAATATCCTTTTATATTGCCAGGCAGTATCTATTTCACGCCCCTGATGTATGCCATTAGCCTAGAAGCCCTACCAGCTGTCAGAAATATGTTGGCTGCGTATGGTGACTTAGGTGAAGATTATAAAATCGATAAGATCAAGTTTTCGATTCCATCTGATATACAAAATACCAGGCCCCCAAATGCGGGCTACACGGCCTTGCTGATGGCTCTTATATTCCAAAATGTGGATGTAGCCCAGCTCCTTGTAGCAAATGGTGCTCCTGTCAACATGCACTTTGATCAAGCCGTAGGCGAGCTGGGCGGCAGTACCCCTATGCATGTAGGCGTGGCTACCCAAAATGCCTTAGTTGTAGAGGCTATGCTGGTTGGGGCTTTGCAACCCGTAGATCTAGAGGTGCAAGATTCCAAAAACGGGTCCACACCCCTAGATCTGTCCCTGTCTAGAAACTACATCAATGTGGCAAAGTGCCTCCTGGAGCATGGAGCCAATCCCAACAGTGTAGACCGCACCCTAGGTTGGCGTCCTCTAGTTAGACCTATCCTGAAACAAGACCTAGCCATGGTAAAGCTGCTGATGTCCCATGGAGCCAATCCCTACCTACCCAATTATGATGTCGAAGGTACCCCCTGTTTGTATAGAGCCCTTGTACAGCCCTGTACAGCCAGGTTAGACCTAGTGAGGCTGCTTTTTGACTATGTGGTAGACAAGTGTATGACAGATGCGTATGGAGCAGAGATTGAGACAGACATTAACTTCCGGTTCAAGGATGGCACAACCCCCCTTCATGTGGCTGTTTTGCAGGATGATATAGAGCTGATAAGGCTCATTTTGGACCTAGGGTCGGATGTGGACCCTGAGGATATATTAGGCAATAGACCCCTGCATATGGCTATTGTAGCGAACAGTCAGCCTATCGTTGAGTTACTCGTAAGGTATGGAGCCGACATCAATGCACGCGCCCTAAATGGCAAGTCGCCACTGGAGCGGGCAGCTGAGCTCAATCAGGTAGGGATAATAAAATTCCTTGTGGACCAAGGTGGGTATAAGTATGTAACAGACCCTCGTTATACAGATGAGTACTTACCGCTGCTAGATGCGCCATCTCGTGACGAGTTAGGTGCCTACTTGGATCATTTACGTGACCCCGGTAGATTGCGAAGGTTCGAAGTAGTAAAAGATCAGCTAGATCAGCTACGTCGAGATAACTATGGCACGCCAGCACTGCTAGACAGGCTAGCTACTGACTATGTCAGTGCGCTAGACAACGATGTCAAGTCGGGTAAAGAGACGATGCTGCATTGGGCTGTTATCCGACGTGAGACGAGTCTTTTTCCGCCGCTCATAAATATGGGAGCTAATATTAATAATGTGAAGACATCGTCGCAAGGTTATACACTGCTGCATCACGTTTTTATGGAGCAACAAAATCTAGTGCTGCAAGATCTGGTGCTGCTAGAAGAGTTGTTCTTATCTTATCCTGAGGTAAACGTCAATCAGCGCATGGGCTATGGTAGATTTACACCGCTTCATCTGACTGTGATCCAAGGATTTGGCCTAACAGAACGGTTGTACGATAAATTGCTGCATATATTAAGGCGCCTCTTGGCGTTCCGTAAGACAAATGTTAACGCCAAGAGCAGAGATGGGAATACCGCATTGCACTTTGCTATCATGTCAGATCGCCCAGCCATGGCAAGAGAAATCCTAGAACATAGTATGCTAGAACTTAGAGAACATAGTCTGCTAAAGCTGAATGTAAAGAATAAAAAGGGTGATGTACCTTTACACGTGGCCGTATCCGCTGCTAAGCAAGATCTTGTTCATACCTTGTTAGCACACCCCAAGATAGATTTGAATGTAGAAGACAGTTATGGTAACACTCCCTTACACAGAGCCATTGAAATACGTTCCTTAAACTTGGTACAGCAACTCTTACGCAAGAGCCAAACCAATGTCAATGCGCAAGACAAACTAGGTAACACGCCCTTACACCTAGCAGCGTCAGCTAACATGGCCTCAATAACCAGGGCCTTGCTGGAGCGTCATGACATACGACCCGATATACAGAACTTAGAGGGTGATGCGCCTATACACTCGGTAGTGTGGTGTGATGCGCTAACGGTGCTAGCTATACTGGCTTCCGATGAGCGAGTAAACTTGAATCTGAGAGATTCAGAAGGGCATACCCCTTTGCATTTAGCCATTTGCTACAGTAATGGAAAACAAGAAGCCATAGAGACCTTGCTACGTGCCCCCAGGTTAGATCTAAGTACAGGTGATCCGGATGGTGGTACATTCCTAGACCTAGCCAGGCAGTATAACTGTGGAGAAGTCATAGCCCCCATGCTGCTAGAACGTATGGGGGTGAACTAGGATCAGCTTTGTAGATTAAATGTCCAATGCAGCAGCCCAAAGAAGAACTTTTACAAATATTACACAGCCCTCACGATGCCTTGTTTAAGAAAAGCATGGCAGATGCGAGCGTAGCTACGCATCTACTGAAAAAGCACCTGCCACAGCATATAAAAAACCTACCTGATTGGGATACGATGCGGCATGTCAACAAGAGCGTAGTCAAGGAAGTTCTCTCGCACCTACATGCAGATATGGTATGGCAGTGTACGGTACGAAACAGTGATACCCATATCTATGCTTTGGTGGAGCATCAGAGTACTCCCGATCGGTTATTACCCTTTCGTGTGACGCAGTATGACACAGCTCTCATGGGGCAACATTTGGAACAGCGGCATAAGGAACTACCCATCATTGCCAATGTTTGTCTTTATGCTGGCAAGAGGACTCCGTATCCGTATCCGTATTCCATTGACTTGTACGATTGTTTTGAAGACCCAGTGCTCGCTAGGCAGTGCATGGGCAACCCTTTTACGTTGGTATTGGTTGACCTGAACACTTTTTCAGAAGCTGAGTTAATGCAGCACGGTACAGCTGATATGTTGCAGATTCTGTTGAAGCAGGGTATTCAACGCAGTTTTCTACCGTGGATCAAGTCAAATCCGGACATGATCCGTCGATTGAGCCAGCGTTCATATTGGGTGAGCGGTATACATTACATGCTAGGTGTAGAAGCAAAAGATGACCCAGCAGAGCTTAAAAAAGCGATTATAGCAATAGCGCCAGAAAAGAAGGAGGAAATTATGACAGCAGCACAGAAGTTGTGGGATGGGGGTAAGGAAGAAGGTAGAGTAGAAGGCAGGGTAGAAGGTAGAGTAGAAGGTAAGCAAGAAAACCAGTTAAGCATAGCCAGAAATATGCTTCGCGAAAAGGTAAACAGTGAGCAAATCAGTAAATGGACAGGACTAGATTTGATGCAAATAGCAACATTAGCCTATGATCAAGAAGCCGTCCAATAGTAGGGATAGCTAAAAAACAGAAAATGTATCGAATTGAGCAAGAAATGAACTAAAACGGACGCCTCAATGGTCCTTGTGTACTTATAAGCTAAGCCGTAAAAGAAACCTGCTAGAGACGCCAAAGCCACATACCCTAGCCCGCCTGCAAAATGGGCTGCGCCAAAAAAGAGTGATGCCAATATAAGACCCGCCCATTCGGCATGTGTCCATCTGGAGAAAAGTGTACACAACGTGCTTTGGATATATCCTCTAAAGAATACCTCTTCCCCTACGCAGACTACAAGCAGGTTATTGACTGCCCATAAGATATAATTTGTCGTAAACTTGAGGTCAAAAGTGATGAATTGGGTGGTCATACCTATCGGAACTAGTATACAAATCAGGGGCAGCAAAGATCGGGATACACCCGCTACGTATCGCGGCCAAGTACTTTGCAGGGTCAGTCTTTTGCCAAAAAAGAGTAGGAAGAGTACAGCGAATAGTGGCTTGTCAAAATTGAGAAATAGGGTGAAAGGTGCTGAATTGCTGCTAAGTCGAATAGCATCCCAGACCTTGATGTTGTTAAATCCAGGAACCCTATGGACGAAAAGTAACAGGGTTAGTACTACCATGAAGACCGAGCTAACGAGCTTGCGGTAGCAGTTGGGATGTTGGCTCGAGTAAATAAGAGCTGCTAGGATGATGGCTATACCTACAGCACTGAGCTGTAGACAATTCGAATAAACACCAGAAACCAGAAACAAGCAGAAGCTTCCTATGGCCAAAGGCCGAAGCCTAGCATGCCATGTCAGTAAGACAGTAGATATTAATAGGAAAAAAGTACTCATTTCTCTGGCGTATTTTTTCCAAAATAATATACTTTAGCGCTTTTTCCTAAATTAGCGCGTCACTACGAATCCACTATAGATTACTTTTATACTATGTACCAAACGAAAAATGCATGGCTACTGCTCATCATAGTGCTCGGTGTGCTGGGTTGCAGGAGCTATCAAGACCCTATTTTACCTACGGGTACGATCCCAGATGATAGTATCTCTATCTTTTGGGATGCCCTCCGGGAAAATGACTTGCAAAACGTGTCCTATCACCTGATCCAGTATCCTGAGCTTGCCTCCGGCAACCTGGTTGTAAAAGATCCTGACGAAACGCTCTTTGGAGAAGTCCATACCCCGCTGACGTATGCTGCCTGGTATGGGAGTACAAAGTGTATGCGTTATTTATTGCAAGAACACTTCCCGTTGCTGAATCGAAGCGTCAATTTTCAAGCCGAAGAAATCTTGGGTTTTGCCCGGCCCACCAATCAAGGACAGACCCCAACCATAACTGCCGTTAGGGCAGGTAGAGCCGAGGTAGTGCAAATGCTTGTAAGTTATAAACCTGACTTAGCATGGGCAGATGCAGAAGGGCGTACCCCCTTAGAGTTCGCCGTGCAAGAGGGTCACCTAGAAATCACAGCAATGCTTTTGCAACATGGTGCTAACCCCAATCAGGCCAATAGCAAGGACAACAAGCGTGCGCCTATACATTTAGCTGCCACCTACCATGATGACCCGCGAATGCTCCAACTGCTTTTAGAACATAGAGCTAACATATATCAAAATGACTCAACCGGATTGAATGTACTCCACTGGGCTGTGATCAGTGATAACCCCAAATGTGTGCGATACCTCATCCAGCAATACAAATGGATACGCCGCCTCGCTATACGCATGGAGTTTCTCAGTTGGGCCATTAAGCAATCCCGATCATTAAAAACCATACGTTGTATCGTTAATCACGGGCACTGCAACGCTGGTATCCAAGCATGCTACTTAGCTTGCTGCCCAGAGAATGGGCAATTGCTCATTAACCCTAGAAAAGACCTAGAGCGGTTCCCTTTGTATCAGGCCCTCAAGCAAAATAGATCTCAGGTCGTTCATTATCTTGCCCAACGCCACTGGCCTACCGATGTCAAATTAACCGAAGAGGGCATATGCCAAACCTTGCTTCATGTAGCGGCCCAGACACCACCACATAATTGCGAGAAGGTGCGTGCTATCAAGTGTCTCATAAAACATGGGGCCAGACTAGATGTGCAAGATAGTTTGGGACGTACGCCTATAGACTGTATCGAAGACACCGGAATCAGAGACGAGATCGTACAATACGCCCATAAAATCCGTAGTCCACAAACGCACACATTTGTATCAACACTCATTGCATTGATCCAAGAAGCTAATCAATCCGATGACGAAATACTCCAAGTAATGCAGCGTGGGTACGACAAAGACATACATGATCATTTCTATATTTTGCGTGCAGGAGGCGCAGCTCGGTTGATCTACTCCCCGCTGTTTATAGCCATCGTATATGAGAGACCGGCTGTCGTAAGATATTTGATTGAGCAAGGCGCATCTTTAGACGTATATGATGATACAGGCTATACGCTATTGCACCATGCGCTCAAGCGACAGGTACCCCTCTCAATCATAGACCTACTCTTAGTAGGAGGGGCCGATGTCAATGCCATGGACGACCTAGGGAATACGGCTTTACATCTAGCTGTCTTGGGTGAAAACCCGGATATTGCCCTAGTAGAGTTGCTCATGAAGCACGGCGCGGATCCTGATATTTATAACAGGAACAAGCAAGTACCTATGCATATGGCTGTGCAAAGAAATTATTGCCAAGTTGTAGAAATACTCTCGAAGTATCATGCAGATTTACATATTACTGACAAAAGTGGTAATACACCCCTACATATAGCCATTAAAATACACAAGCAAGGCGAAGCAAGTCACAATATGATCACCATGGCTAAACTACTCTTGTCCTGCGGGGCCAACCCGTATCTGCGAAGCAGGCAGTGTTTGACACCTGCTGATTTGATGAGGCGGCATGCAGATGTGGCCATACGTATGCTCGAGGTGATAACCATGCTCCCCGGGCTATCTGTATGACGTATGTGCCTCAAAATTGGGTTGTATTTTTTAGCACAGTGCTACCCAGCTAAACCTCAGTGACGTGCTTTGGATACACTTGGGTATCGGATTTGGGCTAGGTGCCCTACTCACAGGGGGGCTAGTGTACATACGCCTGAGCACCGCCATTAAGGTGCTGCACGTACAGTTAGATCACGAGCAGCAAGCCGTGGCTGCGCAAAAGGCAGACGTGGCACAAGCACAAGCAAAAATATTAGAGCTAACCGCACAGCTATCCAGGCTGACCGCTACCAATCACAACCTAGAAGAAAAACTGGCTGATCAAAAGCAGACCCTGGTGCAGACGGAAGAGCGCCTGGCTACCCAGTTTAAGAACTTAGCGAACGACCTGCTGGAAGAAAAAAGTCAAAAGTTTACAGACCAGAATAAGACTCAGCTCGAAAGCCTACTCAAACCGCTCGGGGAGCGCATACAAACGTTTGAGCGCCAAGTGGTAGAAACGAACAAAGAAGAATTGGCCCGTAGCGTAGCCCTGCGAACGGAAATCAAAAAGCTTCATGACCTCAACGCTCAGATCACGCAAGAGGCGGCTAACTTGACCCGGGCCATCAAGGGCGATACCAAAATGCAGGGCAATTGGGGTGAGTTTATCTTAGAAAGTATTCTGGAGAAATCAGGCTTGGTTAGAGATCGTGAGTACAGTGTACAAGCAGCTTGGGTAGCTCCAGATGGTAAGCGTTATCAGCCAGATGTCATTATCAAACTGCCTAACGAGAAGCATCTCATTATCGATGCGAAGATCTCTCTGGTCAATTATGAGCAGTTTTTTAGCACTGAAAATGAGGAAGAGAGCGCGTCACAACTCAAAAAACATCTGCAGTCTGTGCGTAAACATATCAAGACACTCAGTGAGAAAAACTACCAGATGCAGTACAACCTGTCCGGATTGGACTTCGTACTGATGTTTATTGCCGTAGAACCTGCTTTTAGCCTAGCTGTCCAACATGACCCCACCCTCTTTAATGAGGCTTACGAAAAGAACATCATTATTGTCTCCCCCACGACCTTACTGGCTACGTTACGTACCATCGCTAACCTGTGGAAGCATGAATACCAGAACCAAAATGCCTTGCAGATTGCGCACCAAGGCGGGAAGTTGTATGACAAGTTCGTGAAGTTTGTAGAAGATCTGCAGCAGATAGGCAAGCATATAGACCATACCCAACGGGTGTATGCAGATGCTATGAAAACCTTGTCTGACGGTAGAGATAACCTGATCAGCAAAGCGCAGAAAATCCAGATGCTGGGTGCCAGAACGAGTAAGACTATGCCCCCACAGCTATTACAACGTGCAGATACACACGTATCAGATACGATACCCACCTAATCCTTTGGGGGGTTGTGCTGTACACTGTGCAGCCTATACCACCCTACATGCACGAAATATATGCAAATGTCAAGCTAAGCCACCCTATTTTTGCACACTGCAACCCTATAGTTGTCCTACACAGTCCGCCGCACACCCACACGCTGGGCCTACGGGCCTGCATTGCGCTAACTTTTTGTAGATTTGTCTAGACGACCCTCCTGGTTCTCAACAATCTCTGACCGAAACCCGCAGATCAGTCCCTGCAATGATCTAGTCTTTCTATAGATGCATAGGCCGTACGCTCATCACCACACGTATGTTAGCAAGCGCATACGCATCGGTATCATTATGGGAGGATTTTCGTCGGAACGTCACATTTCTGTAGAAAGTGGCAGGAATGTGTACGAAAAGCTAGCATCTTCCGTACTATATACGCCCATACCTATCTTTCTTTCGGGCACATCAGAAAACCATCAGCTATTTATCTTGCCGCTCAACTTGCTGCTCAAAGACAGTGCAGATGATATTCACGAAAAGCTTAGAGAGGTATCCGGTTCAGTGCAAGAAGCTACCATGGCGCCAATACGCCGCGAGGTAGCCGGTATTACCCACAAATATGCTGGCAAAGCAGACAGTCAGCCCCATCGTATCAGCTATGCAGCGTTGGCCGAGTATGTCGATGTTGTATTTATTGCATTGCACGGACGCCCTGGGGAGGACGGTATCTTACAAGCCATACTGGAGCAGCACGATATCCCGTACAACGGATCCGGGGTAGCATGTTCGCACGTGACGATGGATAAGTTCAAAACCAATCAATATCTGCGCTCCCAAGGGTTTTGTGTAGCTGACCAGATGCTGGTTAAGAAATCAGTTTGGAAGCAGAAGCCATCTGCCCTCACACATGCTATTGAGATGCAGTTTAGCTATCCGGTGATTGCTAAGCCCACAGACGAAGGCTGTAGTACTGCCGTTGTCAAGATTAAAAATAGGGCCATGCTACAGGCCTATGCTTCCGCCATCTTTGGAACGTCCGCAGCCCTGACCACCTATCATACGTCCATGCTACGTTTGAAGCCGAATATTGATTTCCCCAAACGCGACCAGTTCCTTATAGAAGCTCTCGTAGAGAAAGAGGATGCCGCGTATTTTTTAGAAATCACTGGCGGATTACTAACCCATTTAGACGCTACCGGCAAGCGACATTATGAATTGTTCGAGCCCTCAGAGACCCTAGCCCGCGGAGAGATACTGACGCTAGAAGAAAAATTTCTGGCAGGGGAGGGGCAAAATATAACCCCAGCCTGTTTTCACCCTGACCCCACTGCCAATCGGCAAATAACTGACCAAGTCAAAGCAGATTTAGCCAATGTGGCCCAAGTACTCGACCTAGAAGGCTATGCACGTATTGATGCTTTTGTGAAGGTTTACAGCCCCACGCACATAGAGACATGGATCATTGAGGTCAATACGCTACCCGGTATGACACCGGCCACGTGTATATTTCATCAGTGTGCGCTACATGGCTACAGGCCATTTGACTTTATACACGCCATTATCCAATACAGCTTGCAGAAATATCACCAGCGTTCTTCGGCTTATGATCTGGAATACCCGTCTCTTAAGGGCATTAGCGCTGCACTTGAGCCTGATGATGGCCGTCTTGTGCAGCAGCGTGGTGTCATTCTTTAGCTGGGTACTTCCTGCCATAACCCAGCACAATCAGTTTGTAACTGTACCCGACCTGACCGGTGTGCATGCAGACGCGTTGCACGAGTTTTTAGCTCAGCGCAACTTACGGTTTAGTATCAATGCAGCCACGGCCTATTCCACCCATTACCCCCCCTCAGTCGTGCTCACGCAGTATCCCCAAGCGGGTGCTCACGTCAAAGAAGGGCGCAGTATTTACCTTACTTTGAATGCTGCCCAACCCCCTGACGTATGTGTACCTAACCTGGTCGATAGTTCTTTCGATCATGCCCAAGTGCTCTTACAAAACTGTAGATTAACCACGGGTACGGTCACCTATGTGCCCGATATTGCCGAGAATGCTGTATTGGCGCAATACTATCAAGGAGAACCTATTGCGCCTGGGGCATACGTTGTACAGGGTACAGCCATTGACTTGGTCGTGGGGGCTAGCCTAAACGATGTACGACGATGAACAGCTCCTCTGCAGCACGCAGCGACATTTTTGTCCTTGCAAGACCATTTGTGCTAAGGATGCAAGGCTCTGCTGAGCCTCTTGGTATAAAAGCTGTGCTACGGGTTCTGTAAGGCCATTCTCTTTTCTCTGGTGGGTGGCCAGTGTATGTGCTGTGTCATTCTGCTGATCTGTAGTAAAGAGCAACCTAATCTTATGCAAGGTATGCCACGATGCAGCACGTGGCTGAGGTAGCTTACCTACGATATGCGGCATATCCATCAGGTAGGTTAACAACCCTAAGTTGGTACTCAAAGCTGCGTGATGAAAAGGCGTGCTACCCCGATGATCTTGCACCACTGGGTTAGCGTGTTGCTCCTCAATCAGGTATTGTATCAGTTCTATGCCCTCGTTTGCCTTACGTCGCAACCGGGATATGGCCCAGTACAAGGGGGTTCTGCCCCGTTCGTCTGGCCTATTGACTTCCGAGCTTACGGGGCCCTTGATGATCTCGGAGATATGCCGCGCGCTGTATATGCTAAACTGCAGGGGGTACCTTTGCTCTATAGCTGCGTAGCCATTGATAACGATGTCTACAGACGGCCGTAACACTTCGTTAGCACGCCAGGTACTGTGGTGGCTCTCGGTAATACGGGGTTTGAGACCCTGCTCTTCCATAAGATACAAAGCCATCTCTTTATGATTGAACATAAGTGCAAAGTCCAGCGCATTCAACTTAAAATATGTGGTCTCTGTCTGCGGGTCCACGTTCCATGTTTCGATAAGGTACTTAGCCATAGCTAATCTACCTCTGGAAGCTGCTACGTGTAGTGGTGTTATGCCATCAGACGCTCCGGGATGGTTGCGTCCACCCCCTGTATCGTGGAGAAACCCATAGAGACAAAAGTCGTGTTCAGTATCGAAGACACAATGATACACGCTATTGGCAGGCTCTTCATAGGCCAGTATAACTTGCATATTGGCCAGTAAACCGGACGCCGCTACTTCGTGTAAGGGAGACCAAAGGGCCATACTGTACCACTTCCTGTACATATTTTCTCTGGTTATATGTATGCCATGGCCACAGGCTAGTTCAGCCAAGTCATTACGTAATTTCAGAAGCTTGTGCAAGCATATCTCAAATTCCTGGCCGGCGACACTTCTACCCTGGAGGATGTAGTTCATGAGCCAATACCATTTATGGTCGGATGCGTTAATCGACATGACCTCCCCAAATAGGTGCCGAATCAGCTTGGCTATATCTATGCCCTTGGTGGTTATGCTAAAGTTCATAAGCATGATCCAGATCTTCGGGCTGCCAAAGTACAGCACAGTTTCTACCAAGTTGGTGTCTAAGCCGCAGGGCAGGTCCACGGTCGCACTATCCCAGTTCGTGCGCTCATACAGTCTTACATCTGTACGTAGGCTAAACCCAAACTCAAAGATGGCTATAGGATCGTTATCGTATTCTTCTTCTTGGGGCTTGAGGTATCTGTTTTCTATCAGATACTTGAAAAATATATCCAGGTCGTTTGTCAGAATAAGATGTAGTGGGGTTATGCCGGAGCACTGATGCGTTATTGCGTGTCCACCATGGCCATAGTTGCTAACGACCAGCAGGTGGGGTCTTCTTTGCATGAGGAGCTTAAAAATGTATATGTCGTCCACGTTGACGGCATGGTGCAGGGCATTCTGCCCGTCTGTACTGGTGAGGGTTTCTAGTGGGTCATAGTTAGGGCTAATATGACCAATTATTTCTAGTAATGCCAATATTTGTGCATCATTGTGTTCATTCACGGCAGCTGTGAGCATATTATGTCCGTGCTGGTCTCTTTCGTACAATTGTCGATAGATCGCGTCTAAATGGCTGCTTACCCGTTTGGACAAGTGCAATAGATCGTCAACGGCTGTTTTTCTTTTCTGTGCGCCTCTCTCGCCTGTCAGGTTGCTATTTTCTATCTCAAGGTCAACTTCCGGCCCCGCTTTGAGTTGGGTATCGGGGGTATTTTGTTGCTCTGGGATATTTGGACAAGCTTGTGCTCCATCAGTTGGATCAGTGTCGTTGTACATTTTGTCCTTATCCAGGTCCCATCCGCAGCTGAGCCACATGCAGCAGCAGGCCAGTGTCAGTGCGTGTCGGGTTGTTGATTTTGCCAATGTATCTACGGTCATGATTGATATTAGGATGTTGCGTAGTAGCAATCCTTGTTTCTAGAAAAAGCGCTGCAAGTTTACGGTTTTTCTCGCATTCTACAGCAATTGGGTTTTTTGGGCTGGGGAGGGAAGGCCTTTTGGGAGGGTAATGCATCAGAGATGTATAGAAATAGACAGGATTAGGTATATATTTGCGGCGCAGTTGTAAGAAGTCAGCCGTAGTATACCTTAGTTAAGACGACAATGTTGTACAACTATTGGGCATTATCATCAATCTTAGAATACAAACTTTACGCATTATGAAAAGGAAGGATCAGCATTTAAATCAGAGAAGCATGGCATGTGGGCTACTCGTATCCCTATTTTTGCAAAGTTGCGGGGTGAATGGGCCCGTGGGAGGGCAAGAAGTAAATAACCCACCTACCCCTAACGCTGAGGGTGGCGCATTGCATCCTACAGTCAGCGCTCACGATCAGTACCCTGATCTCGAGAATACGCCTCCTCCAGGCGAAGCCTCCACGCTTGCAAAGTGCCCACTTAAGCTGCCTGCGCAAAAGAAAGTAACAAGTAAAGAAGACCCCGCCTCTTTTGTAGGTAAGCGGCTAGCTAGACAGTTTTTATCAGGAGATAAAAAAGCCGTCATTGCATTCCTAAAAAGCCACATGTATACCTCTCGTTATAGGCGCACTTTCGCCTTTATGTCGGGAGAAATCGTGACAGGTATGCCCGACGAGGTCAGTTCTACAGCCTCAGGCGATGCCAGGATGGTACCTATCCAAGCTTTATTACAGCTGGTAGCTGAACTCCCTGAAGAAATACTCGGCCTGCAATACCTCATGTTACAGCTCCGGATACTCAACGAGTGGTTGCTAATGGCTGCAGATTCAGCAGAGAAAATAGAAACACTTTCCGCTTTAGAGGCCAAGTTTCATGTAGAAAAGAACCTCATCATATGGTTCAACAAAGGCCTACGTCAATACAAACAATATGATGACAAATTCACTCAAACACTACACACCATCCTGATGGCTTTTCTTGCAGAAGCCAGTGGTGTAACCAACCACTACAGCCATACGCTGCTCTTCCCAATCTTGAACGCCCTCCAGGATAGCGGTGCTGATGCTCGTATAGCTGCCCTACAGGCTCTCCCAGTATTACTATATAAGGACACTGATATGCAAGAATTGTCACCTAATATCCTGAATGCTCTCCAGGACAGTGACGCTGGTGTTCGTATAGCTGCTCTAGAGGCCCTACCTATCCTACTAGGGCAAGGCACTACCGTACAAGAATTGCTCCCCTATATCCTGAATGCCCTCCGGGATAGTGACGAGGCTGTTCGCACAGCTGCTAGAGAGACCTTACCGACCCTATTAGCGCAGGGCACTGCCGTGCAAGAATTGTTACTCCCGGTCTTGAACGCCCTCCAGGATAGCGACGCTTATGTTTGCATAGTTGCTCTGGAGACCTTACCTACTCTATTAACGCAGGGTGCTACCGTACAAGAGCTGTTACCTCCTATCTTGGACGCACTTAAGGATATCCGCGCTGATGTTGGCATAGCTGCCCTAGAGGTCCTACGGACTCTGTCAGAGCAGGGCGCTCCTGTGCAAGAACTGTTACCCCCTATCCTGAATACGCTCAGGGATAGCCACGCTTATGATTATGTTCGCATAGCCGTCCTACAGGCTCTACAGATCCTATTAGACCAGGGTGCTGCCGTACAAGAGCTCTTGCCGCCTATCCTGAACGCCCTCAGCGATAGCTATGCCGATGTTCGCAAAGCTGCCCTACAGATCCTACCAGCTCTAGCAGAGCACGGTGCTGAAGTACGCGAACTGTTACCCTATATCCTGAATGCCCTCAAGGACAATGATCATGAAGCTCGCAGAGCTGCCCTAGAGGCCCTACCGGCCCTGTTGGAGCAGGGGGCTGCCATACAAGAATTGTTACCCCCTATCCTGAGCGCCCTCCAGGATAGTGACCCTGAAGTTCGCAGGGCTGCCCTACAGGCTTTGCTGGTCTTAGTAGAGCAGGGCGCTGAAGCACAAGAACTGTCACCGTATGTCCTAAATACGCTCCAGGATAACCACGCTGATGTTCGCATAGCTACCCTACAGGCCCTAGGAACCCTACTGGAGGCGGGCGCTCCTGTACAAGAATTGTTACCCCCTATCCTGAACGCCTTCAAGGATAGCGATGCTAACGTTCGTTGGGCTACCCTACAGACCTTACGGGCGCTATTAGCGCAGGGGGCTGCCGTACAAGAACTGTTACCCGCTATCCTAAAAAATGCGCTTAAGGATAGCGACGCTGATGTTCGCACGACTACCCTAGAGATTGTACAGGCCTTACTAGCGCAGGGCGCTTCTGTACAAAAGCTATCACACTCTATTCTGAACGCGCTCAAGGATAGCGACGCTAATGTTCGCAATGCTGCTTTAGAGGCCTTACGGACCCTAGTAGTGCAGGATGCTGCCGTACAAAAACTGCTACCCTCTATTCTGAAGGGGCTTAAGGACAGCGACGCCAATGTTCGCATCGTAGCCCTACAGGCCATAGCTATCTTATTAGAGGCAGGTGCTACCCTAAAAAAAGTGTCGCCCTCTATTCTGAACTCGCTTAAGGACAATGAAGCTAGCGTTCGCAGGTCTGCTCTAGAGACCCTACGAACTCTATTAGTGCAGGGCGCTTCCGTACGAGAACTGTCACCCTATATTCTGAATGCGCTTAGGGATAGTGACGCTGGTGTCCGCAACGCTGCCCTAGAGGCATTATGGACCCTGGTCGAGCAGGGTGCTGATGTACATATTCTGCTACCGGATGTCCTGAACGCTCTCCAGGATAGCCATGCTGAAGTTCGCATAGCTATCTTGGAAGCCCTACGGATCCTGATCGAGCAGGGGGTTGATGTGCAAGATGTGTTACCCCCTATCCTGAATGCGCTCAAGGATAGAGATGCTGATGTTCACAATGCTGCTATGCAGGTCCTTGAGAAAATATCTACGGAGTCAGTTATTGACTACTATTGGGAAACGGAAGATGCAACTTGTATTGCTGTTTTGGTACCCAGGCTCTATGAAGTAGCGCTTACTGTGGAGGATATGGAAAGCTCAGGTCAGCAAAAGCTGGTGTTGCGTTCTGTGCAGGGAGATGTGGTTAAGGTGTGGGAGAAAATGCAGGGAGCAGTAGAGGCGTTTAAGCGGCTTGTACAGGGTAGTGGTACTTGTTTTGGGTAGAGGGGAAAGATACCCCACTTGACTTTTTAGGGGAAGTTTTTTTCTAAAATCGCCGTTGAAAATAAGCAGACGCCCTGGCTCTTGTCGCGTCTGATAGATCAAAATCTTTAGCACAGACCTGATTTACCATGAAATCAATAAACCCGCAAAGAAATATAGCTATCATACTACTCATCTCACTGTTTTTGCAGAGTTGTGGGCTAAGTCAACCCATTGAGCTAGATTCTAGCCAAGCAACTGGAGCACAACTACGCGCTGTAGTCTCTCAGTCAGGAGCTGAAAAAGTACTTGAAGCCCAAACGAGAGATATACAATCAGCGCTTAGGGCGCATTATCAACA
>JBCBRR010000002.1:0-16634 GCA_039819605.1 Bacteroidota bacterium
ATCCGGTCATTAGCATAGGATTTAAGGACGTACTAGGAGATTCTTACCAGGAGATAGAAGACGCAGTCAGAGCACAAATTGTAGAGCTCTATATGGAGACTAGCTATCTCCAACCCTACCGCCAACAATATGACGAGGGTTTACTGAAAGGTACCTACAAGAAGTTACAGCATTACTTTGAAGGTACTTTTGATAAGCAAGATCTAAAAAAAAGTCTCCGCTTTCTAAGCCAGCTACTTTACAAAAACTTTGGGAAGCATGTCTACATACTCGTTGATGAATACGACACACCTATCAACAGTGCTTTCCTAAAACTCAAAGAAAAGCCTAAAGAGTTTGATAAGGTTGTAGAGTTATTCCGAGAACTGCTTGGAAATACCTTCAAAGGGAATCCTTATCTCAAGCGGGGGTTGATCACCGGTATACTCAGGATTGCAAAGGCCAACCTTTTCTCTAGTATCAACAATGTACGTGAGTATACACTATTTGATAAGCAGTTTGGTGCCTCCTATGGCTTTACGCAGCAAGAGGTTAACGAACTATTTGGCCAAGTCCCTACCTCTACAACATTAGAGCAGGTAAAGAACTGGTACAATGGCTATAAATTTGGTGCCGAAGTGCTCTACAACCCTTGGTCCATTATGTGCTGCCTCGCCAACGAGGGCGTGCTAGACACCTACTGGATTGACAGTGGAGGTACGCAACTCGTAGATGAAGCCCTCCTCTCTGATAACATACAACAAGACCTACAGAAGCTAATAGCTAGAAAACAGATTAGCTCACTGATCACCAAGCAAATTAGCTTTGAGGACATCCGAAGCTCGATAGGTTTGTACAGCCTCCTGCTTTTTGCTGGGTACCTTAACCCGGACAGCGTAGCTCCAGGAGAAGATGCCAACACAAAACGTTGTGATCTTTCTATACCTAACCATGAAGTGCGGCTCATCTACAGACAACGGCTGACAGAGTGGGTACGCCGGAAGCTAGAGATAGACTCCTACGCCTACAACAACTTGATGGATCTGTTGGCAACGGGTCAAGTAACTGAGTTTGCGGAGCGCCTGCAGGATTTTTTGCACAAGTCCACGAGCTTCCATCAATCTGGGCCAAAGCGAGCGGAGTTATTCTATAGTGGCTTTATGTCAGGCTTATCCAGCACCTTACCCCAATACTTTGGCATAGAAAGCGAGCGGGAGAGTGGGCTGGGTAGAGCTGATGCAATACTCATTCCCATGGTGGCGCATGGGGATCAGGCGATCATTATGGAGTACAAGGTAGGTCCAGATGCAGCCAGTTTGGCAAAGGTAGCTGAGGAAGGGTTAGTTCAGATCTCGGCTAAACAGTATAGTACCGCCTTAAAGGCACATAGTCACGTTAAAAGGACACTGCAAGTGTGTCTGGCCTTTTGTGGTAAGGAAATGGCTATGCAATATGCAGAGGTAGCGCTCGCATAGGGATCCGGAACGTTAGGGCACCATGACTTCATTTACGCATTTACATTGCCATACGCAGTACTCTCTGCTGGACGGAACGGCTAAAATCAATGACCTAATAGCCAAAACGCACGAGTTGGGTATGCATACCTTGGCCATTACAGACCATGGCAACATGTTTGGCGTGCCCCATTTTGTAGCAGCCGCACAAAAGAAAGGCATTAAACCCATCATTGGGTGCGAGTTTTACCTAGCACCCAACATGCATGACTACCGCGATAAAACTCGATACCACCAGTTGCTGCTAGCCAAAAACAGTGTGGGCTACAAGAACTTGGTGCGCCTGGCTTCTATGGGTTTCCTAGAAGGCTACTACTACAAGCCCCGGATCGATCGGAAATTGCTGCAAAAGCACAGAGAAGGGCTGATAGCCACTACGAGTTGCTTAAATGGCGAAGTGCCCCAAACGATCCTACGTAAAGGAGAAGCAGCCGCTGAAAAGGTGTTTCTAGCTTGGTTAGAACTATTTGGCGAAGATTATTACATAGAACTACAGCGCCACGGGCTTGAACAGCAAGATACCTGCAATGCCCTCTTATGCAAATGGGCCCGTAAGTATCAAGTTAAGGTGATTGCTAGCAACGATGTGCATTATGTTGTGCAGGCAGATAGCTTGGCCCAAGATATTTTACTGTGCTTGCAGACAGGCAAAGACTATAATGACCCCCACAGAATGCGTTTTGAACGAGATGCCTTCTTCCTCAAATCTCCTCAAGAAATGGCTACCCTCTTTCAAGATATACCTGAGGCAATCGCCAACACCCAAGAGATTGTAGATAAGGTCGATACGCTGCGCCTGGAGCAAGATGTACTGCTGCCTATTTTTCAGGTCCCGTCCGGCTTCCCAAACCAAGACGCCTACCTCAGGCATTTGGCCATAGAAGGGGCAAAAAATAGGTACGGTACCCTGACGCCTGAGCTGGAGACCCGTCTCAATCATGAGCTGGGCACTATCCAACAGATGGGGTTCCCAGGTTACTTTCTCATTGTGCAAGATTTTATCAGCGCCGCCCGCCAGCTAGGGGTGTTGGTAGGTCCCGGACGCGGATCGGTGGCAGGCTCTGCCGTAGCCTATTGCATTGGCATTACAGATATTGATCCGCTCCAGTACAACCTTGTCTTTGAACGATTCCTCAACCCAGAACGCATATCCATGCCAGACATCGATATCGATTTTGATGACGAAGGGCGACAAAAAGTGATTCAGTACGTAGTAGATAAATATGGCCGCAACCAGGTTGCACACATCATCACTTTTGGTAGCATGGGGGCCAAATCTGCTATCCGAGATGTAGCACGCGTATTAAGCTTGCCACTGAGCCAATCCAACTATATGGCTAAGCTTGTCCCAGACAAGCTGGGTACCACGCTGGCGCAAGCCCTGGAGGAAGTCCCCGAGCTGAATGCATTGAGCCGAGATACGGAAAAGCTAGAAGGTAAGGTATTGTCATTAGCCAAAACGCTGGAAGGCTCTGCACGGCATACAGGTGTGCATGCAGCCGGTGTTATCATAGCACCCGACGACCTCTTAACACACATTCCGGTCAAGACAGATAAAAACTCAGACCTATACGTGACGCAGTACGATGGCTCTGTCGTGGAACGGATGGGCATGCTGAAAATGGATTTTCTAGGTCTCAAGACCTTGTCCATCATTAAGGATACACTAGCCCTTATCAAGAGCAAACACCAAAAGACCCTCGAGCTAGAACAGATACCGCTAGATGACACAGCTACTTTTCAGCTATACCAACGCGGCGATACCATAGCCACTTTCCAGTTTGAGTCAGAAGGGATGCGCCAGTGGCTCAAGAAGCTACGCCCCACACAGTTTGAAGACCTGATCGCTATGAATGCCCTCTACAGGCCCGGTCCTATGCAGTTTATCCCGCACTTCATCGCCCGCAAGCACGGGCAAGAGAAAGTGGAATACCCACACCCGCTACTCGTAGACATATTAGAGCACACCTACGGCATCATGGTGTATCAAGAGCAAGTCATGCAAACGGCCCGAATCATTGCCGGCTATACGCTGGGAGAAGCGGACTTATTGCGTAAAGCCATGGGAAAAAAACAAACCGAAGAGATGGCTAAACAACGTACCGTGTTTGTTGCAGGCGCACACCGAAAACACAATATTGCGCAGTCACAAGCAATAGCCATCTTTGAGACCATGGAAAGATTTGCGCAATATGGGTTCCCACGCGCACACGCCGCTGCCTACTCCGTCATTGCCTACCAAACTGCCTACCTCAAAGCACACTATCCTGCCGAATACATGGCTTCTGTACTGACGCATAACCAGCACGACATCAGTAAGATTACCTTCTTTATGAACGAGTGCTTGCAGCAGGACATCTCCATGCTCGGGCCCGACATCAACGAAAGCCAGGTAGATTTTGATGTGACACCTGATCGTCACATTCGGTTTGGGTTAGGAGGCATTAAAGGCACCAGTACGGCAGCTGTACAGCATATCATAGATACAAGAGCAGCAGGGGGGAAATTCAAGGATATCTTCTCTTTTGTAGAACGCATCAACCTGAGGACCATCAACAAGAAGACCCTGGAATCTTTAGCCATGGCAGGGGCTTTGGACAGCTGGGCAGACTGCCACCGGAAGCAATACTTGTGGGCACCGGAAGGCGAGCCTACTCTCTTAGAGAAAGCCATCCAATATGGGCAACAAGTCAAGCGAGAAAAAGCAGCTGCCCAACCTTCCTTATTTGCCGCAGACGCTGAAGCACAGCAGCGATCGAAACCTCCCCTACCGACCTGCGAACCCTACGGCCTGATAGACAAGCTGCGTATGGAAAAAGAAGTAACAGGTTTCTATATCTCAGGTCACCCCTTAGATACGTTCCAGGTAGAGCTTACCAACTTTTGCAATTGCCATACACAAAACGCGCTCAGCTTTAGGCAAAAAGAAGTACGCCTAGCGGGTCTGTTGGTGGCTTGCCATGTTCGGTATAGTAAACAAGGGCGGCCTTTTGGTTCGTGTACATTAGAAGATTATGAGGGTACGCTCGATCTAACCATTTTTGGAGAAGATTTCATGCGCCACCAGCATTTGCTCAGTGTGGGTACATTTGTGTATATCATAGGTACCGTCGCAGAGCGATACAACCAAAAAGACGTATGGGAGCTCAGGCCCCAGAAAATGTATCTACTGAGCGAAATACGCAATAAGATGACCCGTAAGCTGTGGCTCAACCTTTCTGTCGACGACATAGATAGCGTAATGACCGAAAAGATGACACAAATTATCAGCGAATGCCCAGGAGAATGTGATCTACACATTGCCATTACCGCGCCGGATGGGCAACTAGCTATAGAGCTAGAAGCGCCCCATCACCGCATTAGCCCTACCACACAGTTGTTGGATAGCCTCGATAACCTGGCGGGGGTTAGCTACCGGCTGGTTTCTTAATACACCACACACCTTGAGAAAGCTAGCTTCTGTACTGCTGCTATTTTCCGTCATCCTAGCAGCCACTAGCTATCGGTACTACCTGCAATGGCAATACGCTGTAAAAGACACAGCAACCCTACCCTACGTTCCTCAAAGTGCCGCGCTGGTCTACGAAGTCGCATCAGTAGGTGTAGCCTGGGCCACATGGCAAGAGACAGCCGTAGCCCAGGAACTGGCTGCACTACCCTGCTTCCAGTCTATGCAAAGCAGGTGGGCATGGCTCAAACAACTCACTGAAGACCATGCACTGCTGGACGAGATGCCCTTCGCCGTCTCTATACATAGCATGGGCAAGGACCAGGTAGACGGTATTTTCTATTTCCAGACATCCCCAGGACATCCCCAACAAGGTCTGCAACAGTTGCTATCGCACACGGCCAGCCGAGCCCAGGCCAGACACATAGAAAAGCGCAAGTACAAAGACCACACAATCATCACCTTGCGTACAGAAACGTCTGACTGCCAGCTACATGCTATCCAGCATAGAACCCACGTGATGATTAGCACTTCTTCCCTACTTATCGAAGACATCATCCGGGGCATACGCCAAAAGACACCTACCGCTTTTCTAACAGTCCGTAGGTCTGCCAACAAGCAAGGTAGTTTGTACATCCACTTCCCGACATTAGCCCAACTATTGCGGCACTTTTTAAAAAGTGAATATGCCCAGCAGGTAGGCGCTAGGGTGCAAGCTTTTGCATCCGTCGGTCAGCTAGAGTTGACTATGAGCCACCAGCATCTGCTCCTGAATGGGTTCGTAAAGCACACCTCCACTACCCAGCCGTATGGGTTACAAACCCTGACTGAGCAAGACCCAGGCGGGGCTACGCTAGCCACTTACATACCCAAAAGCGCTGTCTGGGTACAACATATTAGCGTGCGCGACCTAGACACAGCACAGGCAGCCTACAGGCAGGCAACCGCTGATGACCAGGTAACGTTAGGCTCTGCACTCGATCACTTACTTCAGGGAGAATTCAGCCTATGTACGCTGAGTGATGCAACACAGCTTCTATTTGTGCAAGTACAGCATACAGAAGCCTGTAAAGTTGCTTTCGAGGAGTACGGTCTACTGCAAAAGCCCTTGGCAAAGCAGCCACATCAGCTCGCCACCATTTACTCAGTACAACCCGATGCGATCTCCCCTTGGCTACCCGAGAAGCTATTTCCCAACTTTCAGCCCCGTTACATCAGCCTGCTACCAGGCTGTCTCATACTGGCCAATCAGCTTACAGCACTAACAATCTTGGGCAAAGAATACGCAGCAGGAGATACGTGGAGCCATATGCAGCAGCATCAGACGTGGGCCAGCACAGCCTTAGACAAGGCCCACTATCGATTGTGGATCAACATCCCCCAGGCTTGGCCCCTGGTGCGCCACGCATGCAAACCCGCTTGGGAAAACCATACAGAAGTGTGGGAAAGATTTGCACAAGCCAGTCTACAGCTCGTACATGAGCCACAGGACCCAACAGCGTGCTACCTCAGCTTGACGCTACAGCACACAGACCCAGCTCCAACGCAAGCACCCCCGCGAGAAAGCCGCTCTATAGAGGCCATACATCGCTTTCAGGCAGAAGCCCCCATGATTACGAAGCCGTTTGTCGTGAAGACCCATCGAAGTCCGCTGCCGTACATACTCTGTCAAGATGCCTTGTACCAGCTATACTTCCTAGACAACACCGGCAACCTACGCTGGAAGAAAGGGCTAACAGCACCGATCACAACCGATGTGATCGAGGTTGACTTCTACAAAAATGGTAAAATACAGTACCTATTCTGCACCGCAGACAGGCTACACTTAATAGATTGCCAAGGGAAAGAAATTAGCAAGTATCCGCAAAAACTGACCACAAGCGGCGATGTGGCAGGGCTACGGATGGTAGATTATGCCCGTGATAAGAACTACCGCTGGCTCATTGTGGATACCCACGGCAACCACTATCTCAAGGATAAAGAGGGTAAGCCGCTCCCCGGCTGGAATCCGAAAGCCCTGAAAGGCGCCTTAGCTTCGACACCCTTGCACATACGCGTCAAGCTAGATTATTTCTTGACTTTAAAGCAGGACGGCTACCTACATGCTCTGAATCGAAGGGGACAACCCTACCCGGGGTTCCCTGTCTATCTAGCCCAAAATACCCATAATCCACTCGTTGTACAGCCAGGTCATACAGCAGGCCGCACCCGCCTGATCACACTGTCTGATGCTGGGAAGTGCCATATTTGGAGCTTAGCTGGGGATCTACAACACAGTGGGCAACTGGAAAGACTAGCCACTACCACAAAGTTTACCCTATGCCCGAACGAAGCCAGCACGCCCACCTATGCCATCATACGGAAAGACTTGGATAAAATTGTCGTCATGGACGAGGCTGGGGATATCTGTTTTGAACAGCCATATGAGGTGCCCGAGATCTTGCTATGCCAGTATTATGACTGGGGCACACATCGGGTTTACGCCATTACTGACCCGCTACAGCAGCACACATACCTCTATGACCAAAACGGAGCAAAGCTACACACCACCCCGCTTGACAACAGCTGTGCCCTAGCCCTAGATATGCTGGAAGATCAGATGCATGTAAAAGCCCACGTCAGCCACAAGGATACTTACAGCCAATATATAGTGCCGATATGCGGACCCGGGTATGATAACCAAGCCAGTGACCCGGCTGTTGCCTTCGCTGACATCGTACCCGAAACAGTCTAGGATGCGTCAGCTGTTTAAGACTGTATATACCCAGGCAACAAGGCCATTTGGCCTCCACACTCTTCGATAATGCTGATGATTTTGAGGAAAACATCCTGCTGCACATGGCAGTAGGTTTTCCAATCCGTCGCATTCGTGAAAGCGTGGATGTTAATTTTTAGCGAGGCGGGGCCAAAACCTTCGATGTAAGCCAACATCGCCCGGCTCTTATCCAGATCAGGGTGTTTTTGCAAGGCCTGATTAACGGATTGTAAGATCTTATCTACAGCATGTGCATCTGCATAGCGTAGGTTAATGGTCTCCTTAATCTTGCGGTTGGACATCCTACTGGCATTGACCACAACCACAGAGGAGAAGACAGCGTTGGGTACATAGAGCACCTTCGTGTCAAAAGTGCGGATCTGCGTAGAGCGCCAGCCGATGTACTCCACCGTGCCCTCTAGGTTCTTATCAGGCAGATATATCCAATCCCCCACCTTGAAATGACTGTCAAAGTAAATGACAATACCCCCAAAGTAGTTGGCAATAATGTGCTGGGTAGCAATACCCACGGCGATAGCAGAACCACTGGCAAAAGCGACAATACCGGTAACATCAATCCCTAGCAAGGGTAAAATCAGCAAGGTTACGATGCTAAAAGCCGCTAAGCGCAATAACTTGCCCGTAGCCTGTATGGTAGTCTTATCTGCATTGCCTTGGGCAAGCCGACCCTCCAACAGCTGGTCCTCTAAAAGCTTAATAAAGCGAATGACCAGCCAGGCCAGTAGCGCAATCAGGCTAGCTTTGTGTAGCTTATCCATGAAAAGGAGCGTGGCCTGATCCAGCTGGGGCAACAGCACGCTGATGTTGATAAACACAGCCTCGATCCAAATCAGGAGTAACAGCGGCCAATAGATAGCCCTTAAGAAGGCCCGTACAAAAAAGTTATACATAGGCGCCGCTTTGCGGGTGTGTAATCGTCGGTAAACGCGATTGGTAACGTACGTGAGACCGACAGCTAGGCCTAGGACTACAAACGTGTAGACTATTTGGCTCTGGCCTTGGAAAATCATGCGCATATTACTGATATAGGTGGTTACATCCATGGTACATCAAATTCGGTGTATGGGTTGGGCTACATCTAGGATTAGCTCACCCCTACGGCCACCGCCTTCCGGTAGGTTTGCAATGTCCAGAAAATAAGCATGAGGGTGGCAAAAATTTCACAGATCAACATAGACCAGGCAGCCCCCCTCGCTTCCATACCCGGCACTAAGATAAAGTGTAGTAACGTACAAATCAGGCCCGCCATGACCATGGTCAGCGTATACCTACTACCCACACCGGCAGGTATCAAGCCAGCCATCCCCAGTATGCTGGAGACAATGATGAAACACGGCAAGAAGGCATGCAGCCTGAATATGTATACAGCCTCTGGGACCGGGTTGACCGTGAGCAAGCCCATGATACGCGGCGCCAATATCCAGTAACTCAGGCTAATGAATAGCAATACCAATAAGCTCATGCAGGCCATCTTCGTTATGAACTGTAGACCTGCTTGGGGGTTTTGTAACATCCGCTTACTGGCAATGGGGAAAAGAGCACGCGTAAACGGATCAATCATCGTTATGGTAGTTCGCACTATTTTGTCACCTAGCGAATAGATGGCTACGCTATCAGGACCTATAAAAAAGCCCAGGAAGATCGCGGGTAGGGGCGTGTAGAAAATGATCGACAACTGGGAAAAGAAAAGGTGCCATCCCTCCCTAATCTGTGCACAGATTAAGGACCAAGTAGGCCGGTGAAGCCTAAGATCGAAAACATAGTATACAATGGTACAAGAGAGAACTAAGCGTATGGTATCGGTCAGCGCCAACAGCAACGGCACCAAAATCGCATCTGAAGGCCGCCGGACGAAGACAAAGATAGATACCAGGTATAGCAATTTGCCGATCAAGTTCAGGATGGTGGCCCATTTCATTTTATCTAGGCCCTGGAAAACAAAAACTGGAAACAAGGCGCTGGCCGTAACCACCGCTAAGAAGACCCAGCAGTAGCTTTCAACTTGCCGGATGCTAGGTACCCAGTAGATCAGGAGCCCCATAATCACACAAGAAGCTAGGATCGCTGCCAGCTTGATGGTATATACAGCGCCCAATAGCGTACCGATGGTCTTTTTGTCATCCCTATGTTGGCTAATATCTCTCGTAGATGAATACTGGAAGCCATAGCTGATGAGTGTAGTGAAGTAGAAACTTAACGACTTGACAAACTCCAGGGTACCATACTGACATACGCCAATTGTACGTACCAGAAAGGGAATGGTAATGAGCGGTAGTACGCGAGAAATGGCTTTCAGAAAAGCGAGTTGCGCGAAGTGCCCCAGCAGGACACGCATATCTTTAGACAGCATAGGATCAGCGATACACGCTTGCCTTACGATTTAGTCGACATGACTGTAGGGTTACTAGCTATTTGTGCGGGGTTTGACGCGTCTGCAGGTCTGCCAACTGATTCCGATAGCACTCAAGGCTTCACATAGCAAGACAGATACTGCCGCTCCACGTGCTTGCATACTGGGCACCCATAGCACATGTAGCACTACACAGAGCAGCCCCGATACCCACGATATCAGAGCGTACTGCTTGCCGGCACCTGTGGGGACAGAGATACCGATACCGATGATATTAGACAAGGCGATAATACAGGGCAGAAAGGCGTGCAACCTGAGGATCCATACAGCATCAGGTATTACCTGGCCGCTTAAGAACCTCACAATGGCATTGGCAAACAGCCAGTAGCATCCCCCCAGCAAAGCCAGCAGAGATAGGCTGGCTACCCCCACAAGAGCTACAAATTTAAGACTTTCTCCAGAGCTTTCCGTAAACTTTCTATGTGCAATGGGGAAGAGGGCACCGACCAACGGCCCCACAACCCCGGTAGTCAACCGGGTAATGCGCACCCCTAGGGTATAGATAGCTACCTGCGTGGCGCTTGTGGAGAGTCCTAGAAAAATTCTTGGTAGTTTTGCACAGAACGCGATGGGGAGCTTAGCCAAAAAAATCGGTAGTCCTTGTCGGAGCTGTGCGTAGATAAGCGGCCATGTGGGCTTATGCAAGCGTACCCCCCACCCATAGTGTGCAAGATACCAGGCAATGCACAATTGTGCTGTATTTGTCACAGCTAGCAGGATAGGATAGCGGATCGCATCTTGCGGCTTGTGCATGAGCGTATACACACTGAGGAGCAGTACGATCTTGGATAGTATCCGAATACCTGTCATCCAGGCCATTTTATCCAACCCTTGGAAGATAAAAATGGGGAATAGCATACGTAGGGACACCCCTAGCAGGTAAGTGAGAAAGAAGACTTGCAGCTGTCGGATTTTCGGGACCACGAGAATGAGCCCCACGGCTACACAAGCACAAAGTAGGATCAGCAGCAGCTTGAGGCAATACACGGCCCCCAGTATTTGGCCGACAGCGAAGGGATTGTCTTGATGCTGTGCAATAGCATGGGTAGCCGTGTAGCGAAAGCCATAGCCGATACATACGAGAAAATAAGCAGCGATCGCCCCGATAAAATGGATGGTACCCAGCTGTTCTAGGCCGACGGCTTTCGCCAACAAGGGGAGCGTAGCCGTATGGAGCACGAGAGACGCCTTTTCTACAAAGAGTAAGTGCCCCAAATGTCTAAAAAAGACGCGGAAGTCCCGATGCATGGCAGACTTGTTTTATTTGTGTAAATTACGTACACCCGCATACGGGTAGCCATCAGGGTCCTATAGCTCAATAGGATAGAGCAACTGCCTTCTAAGCAGTAGGTTGGAGGTTCGAGTCCTCCTAGGATCACATATAGAGAAGCAGGATAGGGTTCAGTACACCAGCAGCCGGAGTGGGTCTGCTAACAGCGCCTGGACCGTTTGTAAGAACGCCGCACCGACCGCCCCATCCACAACCCGATGGTCACACGATAAAGTGAGCTTCATGGCATAGCCCGGCACTACAGTGCCTTCTTTGACGAGCGGTACTTGTTTGACTTGGCCCACAGCTAGTGTACAAGCAGCCGGCGGGTTGATGATAGCCGTAAAGGACTCGACACCCAACATACCTAGGTTGGATACTGTAAAGGTATGCCCGGCATAATCAGAAGGCTGTAGCTGGTTATTGCGTGCTTTTGTGACAAAGTCGCTAACCTTTGTAGCGATCTCTACCAACGACTGTTGATCTGCAAAGCGTAGCACAGGTACCAGCAACCCATCCTCCACAGCCACAGCGACCCCCAGGTGGACGTGCTGATGGTAGCGTATGGTCTTATCCAACCAGGCAGCATTCACTTGCGGATGCCGTCTCAACGCCACAGCCACGACCTTCAAGATCATGTCATTGAGCGAAATCTTCGTCTCAGTCCAGGCGTTGATGTTCGCTTTAGCCGCCATGAAGTTATCCATATCCACTTGGGCAGTCAAATAGAAGTGAGGGGCTTGTGTTTTACTAGCTACCAATCGATGCGCAATGGTATTACGCATCTGCGATATTGGCACTTCTCGATGTACCTCTTCGCCCAAGTTTTGGCCAGAATCAGGTGTCACAATTGTGGTGCTCGTTACGAACGCAGCTACATCGCGCTTAACAATACGCCCGCCAGGCCCTGTACCCGTAACCTGTGACACATCGATGCCTTTTTCTTGAGCCATTTTCCTAGCCACCGGTGAAATAAGCAGACGCTGCGGCGTTGCGGTACCCGACTGTCTGGAGGGCGGCGGGCTAGGGGCTGCTGGATTAGTCTGTTCAGGCACAGCCACAGGAGTAGATAAGACATCAGCAGGGGCCTGGGTTGGGGTAGTTTGCACCAGTAGCTCGCTAATGTCTTCACCTTCCTGGCCGATGATAGCCAGTATACCATCTACAGGTACCGTATCTCCGGCTTTTGCCCCCACATGCAGCAAGACACCTTCCTGGTAAGCTTCTAGGTCCATGGTAGCCTTATCAGTCTCCACTTCAGCCAGAATATCGCCTACCTGCACCGCGTCGCCCACTTGTTTTAGCCAAGTGGCGATAACACCGGTTTCCATGGTATCGCTCATCTTGGGCATCCTGATCACTTCAGCCATCGATTTCTACAGATCCCCCTGTATATACCCCAAATCCATCTCCTTTTACTGAGCTTTTTCGTTAGGTAGTAGCCTAATTTTTTCCTTGGTCGCTGTATCTTCAACAAAGCTGGAGAATATCTCCAGATTCTCTTGAGCATATTCCGGTGCGCTGCGGTGATATATGTATTTAGCACTACTGTACACATGCCCAAGAGGTAGGGGCTGTATGTGTTCGGCACGAAGTTTCTGGAGCGCTGGCCGGAAGTCACCTGCCTTACCCTGTTTACAAAGCGTCTGAAAGAGCCCAGCACGGCCGTGCTGAAGCAGCTGATCGATGCTAAACTTGCTTAGGTCCCACAAGGTAACCTCTTCAAAGATTTTGTATTGCCTAGCTATATCTGGGTACTCCACACAGTCGTACAGGCTGAACCCTCCAAAACATTCAAACATCTTATACTCTCTGGCCAGATCTGGATGTTCTACACAATCGAACAAGCTCGTAGAGAAGGGGTAGGCTTCAGGACCACTGTGCATACAGATCGGTATAATCAAGTTTCGGTCGCGGTTCTCTTCTGGTCTCAGCTGACCCGCGATTTTTGTAGCGTGGCTGTACAACCAGTAAGATGACATGAGTTCAGGTTCACTATGTAATCTTATCAGGAAGTAGATCTGGCTTTCCTGGTAGTCGATATCGGCTCCATAGGCTACGTTGTCCATGCTTTTAGGAATTCTTGTCACGAAGTCTGGGTGCACCCTCTCGATCGATGTAAAGTCGATGCGTTCTGACAGTTTCGGATCGGTGAGATCCAAATGACTCTCTATACAGTCACCGGCCACTTCTGCATAACCAAGGGATTCCCTAGTGTATTGGTCGTTCAGCTCATGCACTTTATTGTCCTTTTCGTTTTCGTTTTCCATATGTGTTGGCAAGTTGTTGGTTTTGAATTCGATTTGTATCGGTGAGACAAAGGTAAGGCCTACCTCATATAACAAAAAGTAAGGCCGTTACGTGGGGGATGTAAGCTATAGCGTTCTCAACAAGCGACCCGATGCATATACACCATCAGGATGGATACATCAGCTGGTGACACCCCACTGATGCGGGCAGCTTGTCCGAGGGTATTGGGCCTTAGTTTCATCAATTTCTCTGCGCCTTCTGCAGAAAGCCCTCGTACGCCTTTGTAGTCAAAATGGGTAGGAATGGTATGATTTTCTAAACGTTTTGCTCTATGGACTCGTTCTTCTTCTTGCTGCAAATAGGTTTCATACTTGATCTGTATAATGGCCTGATCGATAGCTTCTGAGCTGTAGGGCTGTAGATATTCAGCCAACGTCTCATCCAGGTTATAGAGCACCTCACCCACCACAGCGGGTCTTTTCAAGAGTTGATATACAGATTGTTTCTCTCGGATCGGCTCTGTATCCAGCTTAGCCAAGCACTGATTGGCGCGAGCCACATCTGGTTTATACCCTTGAAACAGCTGCATGATTTGCGCAAGCTGTTGCTGTTTCATTTTTACCTTATCGAGCCGGGCGTCGCTAGCCAGCCCGAGTGCATGGCCCATAGGCGTCAGCCGGAGATCTGCATTATCTTGTCGAAGGGAGATTCTAAATTCGGCACGCGACGTAAACATTCTATAAGGCTCATCTGTGGGTTTATGAATCAGGTCATCGATAAGTACCCCGATATAGGCATCCGAGCGGCCTAAGGTAAAGGGTTCCAGATCATTCACTTTTCTATGCGCATTAATCCCTGCCACAAGACCTTGGCAGGCGGCTTCTTCATAGCCAGTTGTACCGTTAATTTGCCCAGCGAAGTATAGGTTATGGATCAGGCGTGTCTCCAGGGTAGGTTGTAGCTGTGTAGCTTTCAGGTAGTCATACTCGATAGCATAACCTAGTCGAAACATATGCGCGTTTTCAAAGCCGGATATAGCCCTCAGCGCCTTATGTTGTATTTCTTCAGGCAGGGAGGTCGAGAATCCATTGACATAGACCTCCACGGTATCCCAGCCTTCCGGTTCCACAAATATTTGGTGTCGATCTCGTTCTGCAAAGCGAATGATCTTATCTTCTATCGAGGGGCAATATCGAGGGCCTTTGCCTTGGATACGTTCATTGAACATAGGAGATTGGTCAAAGCCGTCAGCCAGGATAGTGTGTACCCTAGGGTTGGTATAGGTAATGTGACAGCTTTTTTGGGTTTTTAGCGGCTCAGTTTCATCTGAAAAAGAGAAGGTACCTGGTTTGGCATCACCAGGTTGAGCTTCCATATGAGCATAATTAAGGGTCCTACCATCGACTCGGGGAGGCGTACCCGTTTTCATCCTACCAGCTTCAAATCCCAGGGAAGCTAATTGTTCTGTCAGCCCGGTAGCTGCTCTTTCGCTAGCGCGTCCCCCGCCGAACTGTTTAGTACCGATATGGATAATTCCATTGAGGAAGGTACCATTGGTCAGGACGACCGATTTACCTTTTATTTCCAGGTTCATGGCCGTTTTCACCCCCACTACGCGACCTTCTTTGACGATGATTTCTTTGACCATATCCTGCCAGAAGTGAACATTAGGTATTTGTTCCAGGGAGTATCTCCATTTTGAGGCAAACTGCATCCGATCATTTTGGGTCCTTGGGCTCCACATCGCTGGGCCTTTCGATCGATTCAGCATACGAAACTGGATCATCGATTGATCTGAGATAATTCCAGACAGGCCGCCCAGCGCATCGATTTCTCGCAGGATTTGGCCTTTAGCGATGCCTCCCATAGCTGGGTTGCAAGACATTTGGCCGATGGTAGACATGTTCATGGTGATGAGCAGTACCTGAGAGCCCAGTTTAGCTGCCGCTGCTGCAGCTTCGCAGCCTGCGTGGCCGGCGCCTACTATGATGAGGTCGTAGAGGGGGAACATGGGGGTGGAGGTTATGTACGGGTCTGTGTGTAGTTCAGGAGTGGAGATGTTCCACGTGGAACTTTTAGGAGAGGTGGGCTTGTTCTTGGATGAGGGTTTTGAATGCATCAACTTCTTCTCGAGACTTTTTCCATGTTTTGACTATGTCTCCTGTTGTAGAGCGTAATATTAACTTTTGTTGATCTGAACCAGTGTCTTCTAGAGTAAAGGAGGTTGCTGCATACAATCTACATACTAGAGTAGGAATGATTTTGTCGTCTTTTTTAATCCAATAGTAGTCGATAAGAGACTCGGTGGATATTTTCTCGAGAACCTTTGCGGCAGCGCTGCAAACGTCATAGGAACTATTCGCACGAGCGGTTATGATACAAGGCAAGACTTCTGTTACATCAATGCCTTTATCTACTAATGCTGTTAGGGATCGTATAGTGTATCTACAGATATCTAGGCACCTATCCTTGAAGGCGTTCTGAATAGCCTTTAATACAACATTTACATCCGCACCCTGTTCCACTAAGATCGGCAAGGCTTGTATGGCAACGCTACGAACATAATAGTTGCTATCCTTGAGATATTCTAGGATATATAGTAAAATTACAGGCACATCGACACCCTTATCTAGTGAAGTCCATAGGGCCTCTTTAGCAGCTTGGCTAACATAGGGGTCACTATCCTTCAGAGCGTTCAAGACACGTGATAAGACTACGGATATATCTACATCTTTATCTAGCAAAGTCTCCAGGGCCTCTTTAGCAGTATTGCGAACAAAATCATTATCATCCTTGAATGTGTTCAAGATATGAGACAAGATTACAGCTACATTAGTACTACTCTTTATTAGTGTCATCAGGGCCTCTTTGGCATTGCTGCGCACATCTTCATTACTATCCTTCAAAACATCTAGGATATGAGGTAAAATATATTCTATATCAACGTCTTTGTCCACTAAGCTTTCTAGAATATTTATGGTGATTCC
>JBCBRR010000002.1:16733-30723 GCA_039819605.1 Bacteroidota bacterium
TCCCTGAACGCACTCAACAGAGTGGTTAAAACTACGTCTGCATCAGCGCTTTTGTCTACCAGTGTCGCTAGAAGCTCTCTAGCAGTACTGCGAACAAAATCATTATCATCCTTGAATATGTTCAAGATATGAGGTAAGATCTCTACTATTGTTACACCCTGATTAACTAGAGTCGGTAGAGAATTTATGGCAGCAATTCGCACACAATACTGACTATCGCTCAATAATTTCACAATAAGAAGTAAAGCGAGATCTATACCTAACCCCTTGTTTAACAACCTCGTTAGAGCCTCGATGGCATCTTTACGGACAAAACTGTCAATATTACGGAGAGCTGTCAAGATAGTGGGTAATACGTCAGCCAGGTAAGCGCCTTTGTCTATTAACATCGGCAGGGTCTCTCTAGCAACACTGCGAACATAAGCATCACCATCTTCGAGTGCATTCAAGATAGGTTGTAGGACTTCGGCTACGTATGTGCTCCTATTTATTAATGTTGGCAAGACTTTTAAGACAATTCCGTGAACAAAACCGTTACTATTCTTAACTGCGTACAGTATGTGGCACAAAGCTTCAGGTACACTAGGATACTTATCTACTAATACAGGCAAAGCATAGCTAGCGCCTCTTCGGACATCTTCATCACTATCACTGAGTGCACTCAGGATATAGGGTAGTATTACATCCACATTGCTGCCTTCTTTTATTGATGACTGTAAGACCTTGATAGCATTTCTACGAACACAATTATCATTATCGTGGAGTGCGTTCAGTACACAGTGTAAGACCATGTTCACATTAGCACCTCTTTCTGCTAATGTTTTTATAGCACTTATGGCATCTCTACGGACAACAGTATGGGTATTGTAGAATGCACTCCGGATGAGAGATAAGACTAGATCCACGTCAGCTCCCTTTTCTACTAATGTCGGCAGAGCTTGTACAGCAGTGCTGCGAACATCATAGTGATTGTCCTGAAGAGTGCTTGCGAGAAGGTTTGAAACCGAAGTCATGTTAGTACATTCATCTAGTAACGTCCGTAAGGCTTTTATGGCACTTCTTCGAGTATCATCATTATCCTTGAGATTTCTCAGGATGTGAGACAAGATCTCTGACACACTATCCTTGAATAGGGTGGGCATATGAGGCAAAACCACATCTACATTATCATCTCTTTCTACTAATGTCCGTAGAGCTTGCATGGCGCTTCTGTAAACATTTTCGTCACTGTCCTTGAACATACTCAAGATGTGAGGCAATATCAGATCTACATCATTACTCATTTCTATTAATGCTTGCAAAGAATCGCTGACCTCTTCACGAGCATCTTCGTTGTTATCTTTGAGAGAGCTCAGGACATGAGGTAAAACTAAATCTACATCAGCTCCCTTTTCCACTAGATCTCGTAATGTGGTTAAAGCATCTATTCGAACATTCTCATCACTATTAGGAAGAACAATCAGAATAAAGGGTAAGACTTGTGCTGTATTAGCACCTTTCTCTAGTGATGTTTGTAGGATGTTTCTGGCATGTCCACGAATACCTTCATCGCTATGCTGTAGAAGACGTGGGATACAAGGCAAAGCCTGTGTTACATCAGTATCACGATCCAATAATGCTCCTAAGATCTGTAGGGCATTTGCACGAACATCTTCGTCATCATCCTCAAATGCGTTCAGGACAAGGGGCAAGATCGCTTCCACAGAGGCTCCTTTGTTTACTAATATCAGCAGAGATAGTACAGTATCCCGTCGAACATCTTCGTCATTGTGCTGGAGGAGTCGTGAGATGCAGGGCAACACCTGTGCTATACTAATACCCTTGTCCAGTAATGTCTCTAAGATCTTTGCAGCATTCTCACGAACATCTTCGTCATTATCCTCAAGTGCGTTCAGGACAGGGGGCAGAGCTGCTTCCACAGAGGCTCCTTTATCGATCAGTTGCACCAGAGCCTGTAAAGCATCGTCACGAAGATCTTCTGCGCCTTCGAGTACAATACTAATAATATAGGGAAAGACTTCTTGTAGGGCATCGCTTTCTACAAATGCTCCCTTGTCCATTAACGTCATCAGGGTCTGTATAGCAACTCTTCGGACATAAAAATTACTATCCTTGATCGATTCTAGGATGTGAGGTAATACTTCTGCTACACTAGTGCCCTTATTTACTAATGTCACCAGAGCTTGTATGACATCTTTGCGAACATCTTCGTTACTATCCCCTAGCGCTTTGAGGATATGGGGTAATACCCGTGCTGCACTAACACCCTTATCTACTAGTGCCGCTAGAGCCTGTACAGCATCTTGGCGGATATCTTTACTAGTATTCATGAGCATATTCAAAATAATGGGTAAGACTTTTGTAGCATCATCAGCCTTGTCTATCAATGCTCGCAGGGTCTCTCTGACATCTCGCCGCACAGCTTCATTAGTATTCATGAGGGCGTTCAGGATACAAGGTAGAACCTGTTCGACACCAGTACACTCATCTACTAACATTATTAGGGCTTCTCTAGCACCATTGCGAGCATCTTTATTACTACTATCCTTGAGGGCATTTTGAATAGTAGACAGCACTACATCAGTATTCTTATCTAATTCTAATAATGTTCGTAGAGCTTCTTTAGCCTCGCTGCGAACAGCCTCATTACTATCGTCGAGAGCCTCGAGGATATGAGACAGAACCTTATCTGAATCAATACCTTTATGTATCAATATGGACAAGGCTTTCATGGCAGCACTGCGAACATTCTTACTATTATCCTTGAGAGCGTCAAGGATATTCGGTAAGACTAGATCTACAGCAGCACCATTCTCTGCTAAAGTCTTCAGGGCCTGTAGGGCAGCACTGCGAACATTCCAGGGGCCATGCTCAAGACCGTTCTGGATAGGTAGTAACACAGCTTCCACATCAGCGCCTTCATCTACTAGGTTCAAGAGAGCTTCCATAGCACCTATGCGAATAATAGAGTCGCTATTCTTATCCTTGAGGGCTTTAGAAATATATTGTAAGATTGCAGCTAAATCAGCGTGTGTCTTCAGGGTCTGCAGAGCCTGTAGGGCAGCACTGCGAACATTCTTGCTATTATCCTTGAGAGCGCCGAGGATGTTTGGTAAGATTAGATCTACAGCAGCACCATTCTCTGCTAAAGTCTTCAGGGCCTGTAGGGCAGCACTGCGAACATTCCAGGGGCCATGCTTAAGACCGTTCTGGATAGGTGGTAACACAGCTTCTACATCAGCGCCTTTACCTACTGGGTCCAAGAGAGCTCCCATAGCACCTATATCAGTAACATTCTCTGCTAGGGTCTGTACGTCATACCCGCGAGTATTCCAGTGGCTACTTTTGAACGAACTTGGGATCGAAGATAACACTTGGTTTTTGTTGGTATTTGCATCTACTCTCTTCTTCTTAGATGGACTACTTTCAACAGATTGCTCTGGGTCTGAATTTTCTCTAAGTCTCTTCGAGGCCTTTGCAGATGCTTCATCAGCCCCATCCTCGCGTTTTATCAATTGCTTACCTCGATGCACATACTCTTCAGGTTGTGAATTTACGGGTTGTATGAGCTGACGGGCTTGTACTTCTTGACAAATACCCCGCTGTATACTTAATCCGCCACATTGAGTAGTGCCTTTCAGGAGATACGATGTATGAATTTCAGAGCTAGGACTGGTTTGATCACTGACTACTTGTTCTGCCATCGGCACTTCCTTCCCACAACTCTGCAGAAACAACGCCACAAGTAAAACAGAAGCCACACTTCTCTGATTTAAGATTTTAGGTTTCATAATTCCAAAGTTTACTCATCTTAACAACTATCGCCCTTTCAAATCTCTGGGCGCAACCACAACAACGTAGCAAATCCTTCCCACAAAGTCAATACCTTCCTCAAAAACCCACAAACAGCCCAGTTGAATGCCCTCTTCTCCACATCCCAACACCACTCACCCTCACTCTAAACCCCAGTCAAACCTCAACATCTCACCCTCTCACCAATCACTCCCGACCCCAACGCCTCAAACCCCCTCTCGACACCCTCTCCCCCAACACCCCCCCTCCCTCCTCACCATTTCAACCACACCAAAACAAAAGCAATACAAACCGCTGTACTCGTAGCTATCAACCCGGGCACCATAAAACTATGATTCAACACCCACTTCCCAACCCGTGTACTCCCTGTATCATCCAAGTTAATCGCCGCTAATAGCGTAGGATGATTGGGAATAAAAAACAACCCATTCGACCCGGGTAACGTCGCTAACAACGTACTCGCTGATAACCCCGCCATCAACCCAATGGGCGCTAAAGCCCGTATCGTGGCCGTCTGACTCAAAAAGACAATCGACATGAAAAAGAGAATAATACTAAACTGCCAAGGATATTCCTGTATCTGCCGCTGTACCAACGCTATGATCTGCTCTTTATTCGCCTCAACGAAAGTATCTCCCAGCCAGGCAATACCTAAAATGGCTACCATGGCCTGAATGCCTGACGTAAATATGCCACTCTTCGTAACCGATTGCGGATTCACCCCGCAGGTCAACACAATGAGCGCAGCTATACTTAACATCATTGTGACAATGAGCGTAGGAGTATCCACATAAACAACTACCCCATCTACCACCCAAGATGGCTTCAAACACTTAAAAGCACTCAGCAAGGTGATCATGATGATCCCTAACACAAAGATGAATATGGCCCGTTTTGCCGTGGCCGGCAGCCCAGTCTCTACAGACTGTCTCGAAACCTGTAGCCTATGTGCCATAGGCACTTCCTCACCTACCGCCCGTTTACCTAACTTGTTAACGACTAACGCCGTTACTAAGATGCTCCCTAGTGTAGCCGGAAATAAGATCTGTAGCATATCTAACAAAGTGATCCCATACGGAGCAAATAAGCCCACCATCATGGCTACCGGCGCCGAGATAGGACTGGCCATAACGGCCTGCTGCGCAGCAATGACGGTAGTTACCAGAGGACGCTCAGGCCGAATCCCAGTATCCTTGGCAACAGCAGCGACGATAGGTAAAATGGAGTATACAATGTGGCCCGTACCGACTATCCAAGTGAATAAGTAGGTTACCAAGGGGGCTAGTAGCGTAAGCTGCTGCGGAGATCGCCTCAGGATCTGGGTAACTAGGTGCGCTAGATACGTAAGCCCCCCCGCAGCTTCCAAAGTGCCCGAAGCCACCACCACCGAGGTAATGATGAGTAATAAATCTAGAGGCGGGGTGGTGGGCTTGATGTGAAACCCAAACATGAAAATGGCCAACCCCAGCCCCCCCATAATACCCAGGCCAACGCCCTGTAAACGAGTACCTGTAATGATGACAGATAGTAAAATAATGGTTTCTAAGACAATCATAGTTCTTCCGCAGTTGGCAAGTCAGTGCTTGGAAGCTAACTTTGAAGATGGGACATCACGCTGACCCCTACCACAAAGAAGCATTACTGCCGTAATTCAACACCCACAAGCTGCATGGATAAGGACCGCCTGATTGGCCTGACACTGATTTCCCTCATTCTGATTACTTACATGCACTTTTGGGGTCCGACACCTGACCTGCAAAATTCCCGGAGTAGCCAGCAGCTGCACAACCCAACCCCCACACATGCACCATCTCCTGCCGAGAGCCCTGCACGCAACGAGGACCCACAGCACGCGAAAAAAGGTGCCGCCAAAGAAATCAAACTGGCTAACCGAGACGTGCAAATAACACTAAGTGCGGCGGGTGGACAAATTAAAGAAGTCGTGCTCAAAAATTATCCAGGCCCCCAAGGCAACCCTTTGGTACTCTTGGATACACAAAGCACACAGATGGGCTTCTGTTTTGATCAAGAAGATGCCCAAGTCAATACACAATGGCTACACTTCGATACGCAAGATACAGACCAATATGTGACGGAATCGGAGGTGGGTACCGTCACTTTCCGATGCGCCCTGGGACCCAAACAGTATGTCTTGCATCATTTTTCACTGCCGGGCCAGGGCTATGAACTCGCCCATACGTGGGAGCTCATCAGCCCCGATACCCCAACGAACATAAACCACATGTACTTTTTTTGGCACAATTGGCTCAAACCTAGTGAAAAAGACATAACCGCCTGCCGACAAAGGTCTACCATCAACTACTACCTAGCCAACCGTCGCTTTCAACACCTGAAAGAAGGGGCTGAGCATGTGCAAGAACAACAGATAGCAGAACCGATGCAGTGGGTGGCCATCAAACAGAGGTTCTTTACGGCAGGTGTCGTCGCTGAAAACATATTTGCAGAGGGATGCCTAACCCTCACACCTACCCCCTATAGTGAGCATGTACTCAAGGAAGCACACGTTCGCCTAGGACTCTCACCCACAGATGACGAGGGTACACACCGCAAAGAAAAGCTAACTTTCTATTTTGGGCCTAATGACCGGGCTGCCCTGCAAGGCGTTGCCCCTGGCTTTGATAAAAATTTGACGCTCGGGTGGCCCGTCGTGAAGTCGATTAACACCTACGTGGTGCTCCCCTTCTTTTCCTGGCTAGAGACCTACATCGGTAACTATGGACTCATTATTTGCATCCTGGCTATCTGTATCAAGCTGCTGTTGCTCCCCCTATCCTACAAATCGTACCTATCTATGGCCCAAATGAAGCTGCTCAAGCCCACACTAGATGCGCTCAGGGACCAATATCCAGACGATTTGCAAAAGGTGCAGCGAGAGCACCTAAAACTGTACAGAGAAATCGGAATCAATCCGCTGAGCGGCTGCCTACCCATCTTTCTGCAAATGCCGATCCTGCTGGCTATGTTCAATTTCTTTCCTAATGTAATCGCACTCCGTGGCAAAGCCTTTTTGTGGGCCCAAGATCTATCTACCTATGACTCTATCTTGAACTTACCCTTTCACATACCCCTGTATGGCAGTCATGTCAGCTTATTTACCATACTGATGACAGCTTCTACAATGCTCTACACCTGGTCTAGCCAAGAGATGAGTAACCAGCCAGAGCCGATGAAGACCTTGGCCTATCTGCTGCCCATCACCTTCCTATTTATTCTGAATAGCTTCCCAGCAGGGCTCAGTTTCTATTACCTAATTAGCAACTTAATTACGTTTGGGCAGCAAAAGCTCATCAAGCAGCTCGTAGACGAAGATAAAATAAAGAGGCAGCTAGACGCAAGTACCCCAAAGCCCCAGGCTAGTAGCGTAAAACGTAGCCTATCAAACCGTATGCGACATACGCGGGGTACGAAGCAATCGCGCAAATCATCGTGAACAGAGCCCGTCTCGATACCCTGAGCCTGGGTAAGCGATGACCTATTGTAACTTCGCCTGCAGATTATAGTTTTGTAGCAACCTTGGCCTTACAAACACTGCCACTATTATGCATAAAGACGACAAACAGCCACAAGCTGAAGGCATTATTTATAGAGCGAAGACCAAAGAGACGCGAACAGATATCTTTTTCCTGATCAATAACGATGAGGAAGGTAATCAAGACCTCGTTATCCAGATCCGAGAGCGTACGCTGGTGCGTATCAGGCACATCATCAATCGTGGTTTGGAGGAGGTAGACCTCATATATCACCTGACAGTATATGATGGCGATCATGAAATATTCACGTATCCCAGTAATGTGGCGGATTGCTTCATCAGAGCTGATAAAGGACCCATCAGGGGAGGACCATCTCGGCCTCCGCAACCAAGCGGACCGGTTCAGAGTACCTTCATCAATCTACAGAGCTTTCCAGACGAAGACATCGCTTCGTCTGGCGCCTCGGCTAGTTTTGAGCTGATCATGAAACATGGCGATAAGCCTCATTTTTTACTTTGGATTCGGTCCAGGCCTGAAATGGCGCGTGTCATTGGTAAAGACTTGGACCGCATTCCCGTCATGGAGTTTTTAACACAAGTCAGGTATGAGAAAGCCGAAACCATCTTGCAGGCTTTTGAAGAGGTATCTGAAGAATTGACAACCCATATGCTAACTACTGCAGAACAGCTTTTAGAACAAGGTAAGGAAGCAGGCATAGAAGAAACCAAACAGAATATCGCCAAGTGTATGCTCCAAGAGCTAAACATGGATATCGACCTGGTACAGCGTGCTACAGGCCTTCTTAAAGAGGATCTCAAATCGCTTCAATAGCTATAACCTCGCGTACCCTACACCAGGATGCCTTGGGGATAGAAGGGAGATAAGCATTTTTACATCTTGATTCCTAGTGTGTGCAGTTGTTCTGCAGCTATAGGAGCGGGAGCTTGCGCCATAACATCCCGGCCAGCGTTGTTCTTCGGGAAGGCGATAAAGGGCCGAATGGCTTCCTCGCCCTTGAGCAGGGCACATAACCGGTCTAAGCCGAAGGCAATGCCCCCATGTGGAGGTGCGCCATGGTCCAAGGCTTCCATGAAGAAGCCAAACTGCTGATCCGCTTCTTGCTTATCAAGACCCAACAGCCCCAGTATCTGCTCTTGGAGCTGCCGCTGATGTATGCGTATAGACCCGCCACCTATCTCAAAACCATTGATAACCAGATCATAGGCGTGGGCACGTACCCTCGTTGGCTCCGTATGTAAAAGGGGTATGTCTGCTATCTGTGGCGCTGTGAATGGATGGTGTAGAGATTGGTACCTGCCCGTGGCCGTGTCCCATTCGACCAGCGGGAAATCTACAATCCATACAGGTACCCATTGGCTTTTATCACGCAGGCCCAGATCGTCGCCTAGTTGCAAGCGCAGTTTGCCCATAGCCTGGCGTGTGGACATGGGGTCACCCGCCAATAGCAATACCAAGTCTCCCTGTACAGCCTGCATTGTCTGCATCCATGCCAAAAGCTGCTGAGGTGTGTAGAATTTGTCTACCGAAGACTTCAGATGGCCCTGCGTATCGTATTTGACATATATAAGTCCGCTAGCCCCCACGTCAGGCTGCTTGACAAAGGCGGCCAAGGCATCTAGCTGCTTGCGTGTATAGTGTGCGCAGGCGGGTATGCGCATGCCAAGGACCAGTTCGGCCGTATCTAACAGCGGACATCCTTGCGCCTGGACATGAGGTGTGAGCTCGACAAAAGACAGGTCAAACCGTAAATCTGGCTTATCTGTACCATAGCGTTGCATAGCCTCCGTATAGGTCATATGCCGAAAGGGCTGCAACGCAGCACGGGGGTGGATATGACTAAAGATGTACTCAATCAGCCCTTCTGTCATGTGTTGGATGTCTTGTGGGGTAGCGAAGGCCATTTCACAATCGATTTGTGTGAACTCAGGCTGGCGGTCTGCCCTTAGATCTTCATCTCGAAAGCACCTGGCTAGTTGGTAATAGCGGTCTACCCCTGCCACCATGAGCAACTGTTTAAAAAGCTGGGGGGACTGTGGGAGGGCATAGAAGTGCTTGGGGTGCATGCGCGAAGGCACTACGAAGTCACGTGCCCCTTCTGGGGTCGATTTAATAAGCAGTGGGGTTTCGATTTCTAAAAACTGGTGCTGCGCCAGGTAGGCTCGGGTATGTTGCATAACCTGGTGGCGCAGCAGTAGGTTGGCCTGCAGGGGTGCCCTACGTAAGTCTAAGTAACGATATTGCATCCGCAGCTCTTCACCGCCGTCGGTTGTGTCAGCTACCAAGAAGGGAGGTGTTTGGGATGTATTCAACAGTGTGCAGGCCTGTACCTGCACCTCAATGTCACCAGTGGGTATGTGCTCATTTTTAGACACCCGCTCGACAACACATCCACGCACCTGGATCACATACTCGCGCCCAAGTCCCTGCACTTGCCTGATCAGCTCAGGCGGCGTGACACCTTCTTGGCAGATCAACTGCGTAATGCCGTACCGGTCGCGCAGATCGACCCAAATCATATGCCCTTTGTCACGTAGGGTCTGCACCCACCCACACAAGGTTACTTCCTGACCTACATGGCTGAGCCGGAGCTCGCCACACGTATGTGTTCTCAACATGATACTTCTTCGTCTTACTTCATTAGCGCCACTGTATGGCTTGTATCGGCCTTATCTTCAAGATGAGCCGAATGGATAATAGGAGCACCAGCGCTACCAGCAGGGCTACCACCCCATTGATGCATACGAGGGTCTTCAGGTGCCAAGCGATGGGCAGGTGCGTTACATAATAGTAGTCCGGGTCCAGACGCACCATCTTGTACTTACTTTGTGCAGCAGCTAGCCCCAGCGCTATTAGATTACCCCAAAGCATACCCTTCCCGACCAGGTCCCGATGCATCCCTAGCATGACACGGCTAATTTGACCACGGGTAGCCCCCAAAGCTTGTAGGGTACCCAATAGGTGGGTACGCTCCATCGTCTGAATCATCACTGCAGAAGCTATGTTAGCGCTGGCTACCAGTAAGATCAAAGTTAAGAAGATCATTACATCCTTGTGCATGATGTGTAGCCAGTCAAAAAGCGCCGCGTAGGTATCAGCAGTACGCTGCAGTGTCAAATCATAGTCCATACTGTCTTGTAGCTGCGCAATCAGCTGCTGCGTTGGCATAGTAGCATCGTGCAGGAAAATATCAAACCCACCTACCCACGTATCGGGCCAACCATTCAGGTCCTGGATGAATCGCAGATCGCACAAGATGCATTTTTCGTCTAGGTCTTCTACATACGTGTTGTAGATCCCCACTACCTGGAGGGTTTGGTACTGCATGGGCTGCTGAACTCCACAAGCCATTACTACATCGCCGACAGCCAACCGGAGCTTGTGTGCTATCTTGTGGCTAATGACAATTTCGTAGCTATCTTGTGTATAGGTCGGTGCCATTAGCCGGCCATCAACTAGGTACGGCTCCAGCCGCTGATGGGATAGGGCCGTATCTATACCTTTGCATACGACACCTTCGATGGCCTCGGCAGTTCTAAGCAAGATAGATTGCTGGGCAAAAGGTTCTATAGTGTTTATCTCTCGGGCAAAAGCTTCTTGCAGGCCCTGCGCCTGATGGGCCCTGACGGGTAGCTCTTCGTATGATCGGGCTAGGGTATACTTCCTAATCTGTAACTGTCCATGAAACCCCGTGAGCTTTTGCGTGATATCCTGCTCAAATCCCTGCATGACCAGGCAAGCGCATAGGCTAACCGCGAGGGCCAGTGATACGCTCACCATACCGATGCGATGCGCCATCCGGCCCAGCCCCTGCTGGCCAGCAGGGTTAAGGCGAGAGGCTATGAAATACGAAAAAAACATCTGGGTCGAGAATCATGCAAAATAAGGTGTCGATGCCGTTTTTGTAGCGCCCCGGTCCTATCTTTAAGAAGTTCATGCAGTTTAAGTTTACACTAGCCCATACCGACCGCCATTCTAAAGCCAGGGCCGGCGTCATAGCCACTACACATGGTTGGGTGCACACCCCCATCTTTATGCCGGTAGGTACACAGGGTACAGTGAAGGCTGTGGAGCAGCGGATTTTAGACCAAGACCTACAAGCAGAAATCATCTTAGGCAATACATACCACCTGTATCTCAGGCCCGGCATGGAAGTGCTGGCCGCTGCAGGGGGGCTACACCAGTTTATGGATTGGGACAAGCCCTTACTAACTGACAGCGGTGGCTATCAGGTCTACTCCCTAGCACAGTGCAGAACCATTACCGAAGAGGGCGTCACTTTTAAATCCCCGATTCACGGGACCAAGCATACCTTTACCCCCGAACGAGTTATCGATATACAGCGCACCATAGGCGCTGACATCATGATGGTACTTGACGAATGTACGCCTTATCCGTGCTCGTATGCATATGCCAAGCAATCCATGCAGCTGACCCACAGATGGTTGCAGCGCAGCATAGATTATTGTCAGCAAACGGCCCAGGCACACAATGGCTACGGTGTTTTGTTTCCCATTGTGCAAGGCAGCGTGTATCCAGATCTGCGGAAAGAGTCTGCAGAAACGATTGCCGAGGCTGACCAGCCAGGTAATGCGATCGGTGGGGTTTGTCACCCCACAGGGCAGCTGGATGAGATTACGGAATGCGTATGCGATTGTCTGCCTAAAGATAAGCCCCGCTACTTGATGGGGGTGGGCACGCCGCGCGACCTGCTAGCGTGCATAGGGCTGGGCGTAGATATGTTTGACTGTGTCATGCCCACCCGCAATGGGCGCAACGGTACGCTGTTTACAACACAAGGCATTATCCACATCAAGAACCGGCAGTGGCGGCAAGATTTTAGCCCCATTGACGAGCGCCTGGGTAGCTATGTGAGTGGGCGCTACACACGGGCTTACTTACATCATTTGTTCCGCACACGGGAAATGGTGGGTATGCAGATAGCCAGTATACACAACCTGGCTTTCTATCTGTGGCTTGTCAGGGCAGCCCGTCAACACATTCTGCAAGATAGTTTTGTAGCTTGGCGGGGGCAAATACTAAAAACCATTATGGAGCGACTGTAGTTATGAAAATATGGGACCGCTATATACTTAAACAGTTTCTGATGTCTTTTGTCTTCACCCTGTTGTTGATCGTGGTAGTCATCATGCTACTGGATGTAACAGACAAGAACGAAAGCTTTATCAAACACCAGCTGAGTTATGGAGAGATCCTCAGCTACTATCAGTCTTTTCTACCTTTCATGACCAATATGGTCATGCCCATCACGGTGTTCATCACCACCGTGTTTGTGACGTCTCGGCTGGCACAGCGTATGGAGATTATAGCGGCCCTAAGTGGGGGCATCAGTTTTGTCCGGTTGCTTTTACCCTACGCCATAGGGGCTTCCCTCATCACATTGGGCAGTTTCTTTCTGACGGGATGGTGGCTAGCCGATGCAAATAAGAAAAGGGTGATCTTCGAGACGACGTACATTGACCATCCGGTCCATAGTAATACCAAGAACTTACACATTCGGCTATCGGCAGATACTTATCTATATATAGGCCATTATCTAAGCCACCGTGGGGTCGGTACCGATGTAACCTTAGAGACCATTCGGGATCATCAAATGGTAGATAAATTGTCGGCAGAGCGTATGGAATGGATACCCGAGACGGGTCAATGGCGGTTTCGGAATTGGCTGCACCGTCGTTTCGACGGATTGGAAGAAGACATTACACAGGGGTATATGTGGGATAAGAAGCTCAACCTGAATCCGGATGACTTCGTGATCAACCCGAAGCTACACGAAACTCTTACCTTGCCCCAGCTACATACACATATCCAGAAGCTCAAAAATAGGGGTATGGACAACGTGCATATTTTCTTGACAGAGCGTTACGTGCGTTTTATGTCTCCCTTTGCTGCCATTATCTTGACCTTTATGGGTGTCGTCACAGCGGCCAGGAGGTCGCGTGGCGGCGTAGGGTTCCAGATTGCCTTCGGGTTTTTTCTGGCGTTGGTATACATTGCCATGTTTCTATTTGCCCGTGGCACAGCTGAAGTCAAGGGCCATCATCTGCTGCTCACGGTATGGACGCCGAATATTATTTTCTTTTTGATCAGCTGTTACCTCTATCGATGGGTACCCAAGTAGGTTCCACAAAGTAAGTTACATGGGCTGCTGATCTATGTCACATTTGCGTAAATTTGGGACGAAACTATAACCCTAATTCAGACATGGATACCTACAAGCAACTGAGAGTATATACGGGTACAGACAACTTCTATAACCTACTGATAGAGGGCGACGTATTTGTAGATAAGAGCCTATTTATCAAGGAATTTTTACAAGATAGCAGCGGCGAGGTGATATTGATTACGCGTCCTCGACGCTGGGGTAAAAGTTTGAACATGGACATGCTCAAACGCTTCTTAGCTATTGAGACAGACGAGTGGGGGAACCCCTTGCCTCAAGAGCAGTGTCGCCATCACAAACTTTTTGCTGGGGGAGAGATAGCATTGGACTTTGGGGAAACCAAACTGCTGAAGCCCTTGAAGATCAATAACTATCCAGCATTGATGAACCGCCAAGGGCGATACCCCGTCATCAGTATCGGATTTAAGGACGTAACAGGAGATTCTTATCGGGAAATAGAAGAAGCAGTTAAAATGCAGATTAC
>JBCBRR010000003.1:0-30451 GCA_039819605.1 Bacteroidota bacterium
TGGGGAGATGAATTCTAGGGTATCGAAATTAATGCGTTCTAACAACTCTGTTTCTAGCCGCCCTCTGAGACAATCTATCATGATTGTCTGATATTTGAGAGAGCTTCTGCCATAGGCATCGTGGGATTGATAGATGGTGTGCTTGGGCTCTTGCATGGGGTTGGCGTCTTCGTTTCTACTCATGGTATTGGCTTCGCGCAGTGCTTACGGGCTTATGCCTGACTTTCTGAGTGCAAACCTACGGTGGATCGGGGATAGTTGCAACTGCCCCTATCGTCACTTTTTTTCATCGTAGGAAAAAGTAACCAGAACGTCACCTATGCCCTGTAAAACCGAAGACGTCGGGTCGCTTTACCCACCCGTCACCTCGCGAAAAATCTCTTCTAAGGACTGCCCTCTACCCTCCGCCGCTAACGCCGACAGATGGTTGACGATCCGTAACTGACCCTGATGTAGCACCATGACCCGATCACACAACGCCTCCACCTCCTGCATGATGTGCGTGGAAAAAATAATCGCCTTCTCCTGACGAAGCGACCGGATTAGCGACCTGATCTCCTGCAGCTGATTCGGATCTAAACCCACCGTAGGCTCGTCCAAAATCAAAACACTGGGATTGTGCACCAATGCTGCCGCTAACCCTACGCGCTGCCGATACCCCTTTGATAACATGCCGAGCTTCTTACTTTGTACGGGCGTCAGGCCACACTGGGCTATGACAGTCACTATCCTACCTAGGCGATGCTGCCTGCGTAAGCCATGCATGCGCCCTATGAAATGCAGATACTCCCATACGTACATGCCTGTGTATAGGGGGTTGCCCTCAGGCAGATAACCTATATGTGCCTTGGCTGTCTGGGGTTCACTTTGTATATCGTAGCCACAGATGCGAATTTCCCCGGCTGATGGTTGTAAATACCCGGCCAGCATGCGTATGATCGTCGATTTGCCTGCGCCGTTGGGGCCCAGTAGACCTACGATTTCTCCACGCGCTACCGAAAAGGAAAGCGCATCTACAGCCCGATGTGTACCGAAATACTTGGAAAGATTGGTCGTGACGATGGACATACGTCTGGCGCGCTTCCCCACCTTTGGAGAGTCTGCGCTAGTACCTTAAATTTAGCCCATGTTCTCAGCAAAACAACAGCACCCACCCCGCCTTGTGCCGCGGTCTTGCACGGCGAGACGGATAGCCTATCTGCTGATCGTAGCCTGTTGCTATCTGCGCTGTGATTGTGGGGATGTCCCGGCCCAACCCAGCCATAAGCCCAGTACAGCCAACACACTGGCCCTAGATAAGGCGGTTGTGGATCGGATCGAAAATGATTTCTTAAGGCAGTATATCCAAAGTATGACAGGATACCTACAGCCCCAATCGGCTACCCAGTATCCGCGCTGTGCAGTGAACGATGCGGCAGCTCTTAACATTGCCGGGGATGAAAAAGAGGGGGTACCTATCATAGACTTTCTGCTAGCCCAAGGCGCAGATCCTAGCCAACTCCATAATGGCAAAACACCCCTGCATTGTGCCATATCTTTCGGGAAGCAAGCTATCGCCATGCGCTTGTTGGCCCACCCACACATACAGATCGATACCAAGAACAGCGATGATAAGACTCCCCTCTGCTTGGCTATACGTGTTGGCAATACCTCCCTGGTGCAGGCGCTCTTGGCCCAAGGGGCTAACCCCAATCTGCCTTGTAATGGCATGCCACCGTTGCATCATGTACTCCACTTGCCCCATAGCGGCCTAAGGCGAATAATACTGGATCTGTTTTTGCAACTTCCTAACCTCGATCTTACCTTACAGGATGATAATGGCCAATCGGCTATCGAGATGGCCAAAATCAGACAGGCCCTCGTGATGCCTGGCTCCCCAGATCATACCTTTCTGTCTTATGCCATTGCTGAGATGCAGCAGAAAGTTACGAACTGACTCAGGCGGCTAGCCACAAATCAATCGTCCGGGTGTGAATGTCACAAGCTTTCACTTGTACCTTGATTACATCCCCCAAGCGATACACCTTTTTCGTGCGCTGCCCCGTAAGCTTGAATAGCTTCTTGTCCAGTAGGTAATAGTCGTCTTGCATATCCGCTAGCCGCACCATCCCCTCGCACAAGGTATCTGGCAAAGCTACATACATGCCCCACCCCATCAGGCCGCTGATGGTACCCTGTAGGATGGCCCCAGTGAACTGGGTTGCCATAAACTCTACCTGCTTGTATTTGATAGAGGCTCGCTCTGCCTCAGCCGCTATGCGCTCCCTTTCCGAAGCGTGCTGGCACTTGCTGGTGTACGCCTGGGTGGTACGGGCATCCAAGGCCCAAGTGCCTGTTAGGTACTGTTTGAGCAGCCGATGTACCATCAGGTCTGGATATCTCCGGATCGGGGAGGTAAAGTGCGTGTAATGCGTAAAGGCTAACCCAAAGTGGGGGTTGGCTTCTGTGGTGTATAACGCCTTGGCCATCATACGGATGGCCAACGACTGTATGATATGGGCTATGGGCTTCCCGGCTACGTTGGCCGTTAGCCTATTGAGCGAGTCGGGTAGCCGCTTCAGGTGCCTGCTGAGGCTATAGCCAAATTGCTCTACCCACAGCGCAAAATCTGACCATTTGTCTAGGTCTGGGGTGTCGTGCGTTCTGTATACAAAGGTAGGTCGATGCTTGCCTGCCCTGAGGCGGCTCACATGCAGGGCTACCCGCTGATTGGCTAAAAGCATAAACTCCTCGATCAGCCGGTTGGTGTCGTGTATGTCTTTCGGGAGTATAGCCAACGGCTTGCCGCAGGCATCTAGCTGAAACCGCACTTCTGTGGTCTCAAAATGGATGGCACCTTGCTGGAAACGCCCAGCCCGTAGCTGCTTGGCTAAGCGATCTAAGGCCTGTAGCGCTGCGTAGTGCTCTCCCGTTTGTTCATGGAGCACTTGCTGCGCTTCTTCGTACGTAAACCGTTTGTCAGAGTGAATGACGGTCTCCCCAAACCACTCGCTATGCACCGTGCCTTGTGTATCAAGCTCGAATACGGCCGAAAAGGCCAGTCGATCTTGGTGCGGTCGTAACGAACACAGTTCGTTAGACAATCGCTCGGGCAACATGGGTAAGGTCCTATCTACCAGGTATACAGATGTGCCCCGCGCAAATGCCTCCTGGTCTATGGGGCTGCCTTCAGGTACGTAGTAGCTGACATCTGCAATGTGGATGCCTACTTCATAGTGCCCATTGGGCAGTATCTCCAGCGACAAAGCATCGTCAAAGTCTTTGGCGTCTGTAGGGTCTATGGTAAATGTGGTCTTTGGCCGAAAATCCTTCCGGCGCTTGATTTCCCTAGCTGGTATGGCTTGGGGTATGGTGGCAGCCTCTGCTACAACCGGCGCTGGGAAGTGCGCCGGGAGCTCAAACTCAGCCATAATGGCGTGCATTTCTACCGCGTGCTCTCCAGCTGGCCCAAGCACACGGATCACTTGCCCAGTAGGTGCTTGACATAGGGTGGATGTCTCTACGAGCTTGACGATAACCTTGTCGTTGATGCGAGCACCCTGTAGGTCTGCTGGCTGGACCTGAATGTCGTAGTGCATGCGCCTGCTGATGGGCACTACAAAGATGCCCTCAGTGCGCTGGCTGACAAGGCCTACGTAATGGGTTTTGGCCCGGGAAATAATCTTGACTACCCGGCCTACTGGGCGTTTGCCTGCCTGTTGGGGTACCGTGACAGATACCTGGACCTGGTCTTGGTGCAAAGCACGTCCCAGGTCTTTCTTGCTTACCCAAATATCGGCTTGGTCGGGTGCTGTAATGATATAGGCGTAGCTCGGATGTACGTAATCTACTTGGCCTATGATGTACCGGGGTTTATGTGGTTGCGTTCGTCTACTTTTGGTGCTTTTTTGCTTCATATTGCGTATTTGTATGCGTTGTTGGGTTATCTATATGTCCTGTTATCTCATGGGGATACACCGTATGCCCCAGGGTCTTTAGATGCGCTACGGTCATCTGGGCTACTTGCTGAGCAGCCTGCCGGTTGCCCAATAGTCCCTTGACATACTGGTAGTCACGCAGTTGCTGCTCGCGTACCGCTGTGCAGGACAAAAGACTATGTAGGCCTTCCTGCAGGCTTTGGGCTTGGTAATCCTGCTGAATCAGCTCCGGGACTACCCGGCGCCCAGCGAGTATATTGACCAAAGAGATATGCCGGAGCTGTACCAAGCGCTTGGCTAGCCAATAGGTTAGCCCATGCGTTTTGTACACCACGACCTGGGGAATGCCTAGTAAGGCGGCCTCTAGGATAGCAGTACCCGCAGCGACCACGGCCACATAGGCGTTGGTAAGTACGTCGTACGGCTGGTCGTAAACGATATGCACGTGGGGCATTCTGGTAGCTGCCGCGTACAGGTCTACCGGCATATCGCTGATGGCCGCCACTACGAACTGGTAAGCCGTTAGCTGGGCCGCTACAGCCAGCATGGTGGGCAGTATTCGGGTCACTTCCTGCATCCGGCTCCCTGGTAGCAGTGCGATCATAGGCCGGCTATCTAGCTTGTGATGTGCCCAAAATTTGCCATCAGGTTGATAAAGTGCTAGCTCTTCCACCAAGGGATTGCCCACATAATCTACCCGTAGCGTATCGGTATGCCGTTTGTAAAAGTCGGGCTCAAAAGGCAATATGCTAAATAGGCGGTCTACACAAGCACTCAGCTTGCGTATTCTCCCCGGCCGCCAGGCCCATACTTTAGGGGCTACGTAATAGACCGTGGTTATGCCCTGTTTTTTGGCAAATGGGGCTATCCGCAAATTGAACCCACTGTAATCGATCAGTATGACAACGTCAGGCCTGAAACGTAGCAAATCTTTCTTACAAAAACGCAAATGCTGATAATACGTACTGCAAAAAGCCAGGAAGTCTAAGCCCATAACGGCTAAGTGGTAGGGGGGTACCGCTCCGGTACCCACTGCCTGTTGCATATGCTTGCCACCCCAGCATCTGCATATGGCTGTAGGATCTTCTCGCTGCAGCGCCTGTATGAGCCTGGCCCCATACCTATCCCCTGATTTTTCCCCAGCTATGATGTAATAGCGCATATGCTGTATTTTTAGGACAAAAATTAAAACGCGCGCCTGGGTAGGGTGTCTCTACCGGGTAGCGCGTATCTAAATTAAAATGAAAAGTTGTAGCTTGCGTCGGTAGTTAACCCAGGCAAGTGCTGTTAGCAGCTTGCCCTAGCGTTGCTCAGGCTTGCGTCACAACAGCTAAGGACTACCCTAAACCCCATGTTTGTAAAAAGAAACCTATTCCATCGTAAATCTCTCCTGTATCTAGCTACCTGTGGGCTAACCTGGGCCATGTCTACCCACGCTGCGCTGGGCCTGGAGCTAAGCGCCTGGAGACAATATGCTACCCGTGTCCACCTCAATCTATCCACAGGCCTGGGTGCCGCTACCCACGATCACCATATCGTGGGCTTACAACTCCTACAAAAGGATGGAAAGCATTATCTGTATAACCACGAGGAGCCTCATGCCCTGTACTTGATACGCTGGATAGACCAGGGCTATGCGCGCTTGCGGACCTACCTTACGTATCCGCAACTGGCTAGGTATGCGGCCTCAGACCCTGCCAACGCTTTTGAAGGCCTAGGAGTCAGCTTCCCCCTATCTGCCAGTGTACATCTCGAGGTCCTACAGAAGCTGCGGATCGAAGTAGGTACCCACCTGCTGATCAACCACTTTCACAAGCTATACTACTCCGACGCTAGTCAACGGGTGGGCGACTACACCGTGCGCAAAGGTATACATTATATTGTACAACCTTGGTTGGGGTTAGGCATTCAGGTATTTCAAAACCCAGTCTATACCTGTTTATTTGACGGCCACCTGGCGTTGGAATTTCTCTATGGCAGGCTTAAGGACCCGAAGTCAATCTATCCGTCAGGTGTACCGCTGGGGTTGGGCCTCAAGCTGGAAAGATATATATCGGAGTACTGTCGTCTATTTGTCGGGCTGTTGTACACCACCAAGCGATCTTATGCACTGTTCCTAGGCAATGGGGGCGCTGTAGTTTGGGAACAACAGCGGATACGGGTACATGGGGGTATTAGCTTGCGGCTACCTGAATTGCCCCGCTGTCCCATCCGTAACTGTAAGATCCGGGTCAAGCATAGCCATGGCCGGAAAGCGTACCGAGGTGTAAATATGTTCAAAAATAGCTCACTCCAAGGGGCTAGGCTCCCCTAGGTGCCTTATGTATGCGCCGGTGAGTTGTACGGGTTTACAGCTGTCTTGACCAGCTTGCTCTTGTTTCAATAACATTTTTATATCTTGGCATTCAGTAGACAATCCGAACATAAATTATACAACAGACAACACAACAAAACATACAAGCTATGAATCCATTTGATAACATTTACCGGCATCTCAAGGATCAGGAAGAAGATTTTGCCAAGTTTTACGAGAAGGGTAATAAGGTAGCGGGCACGCGTCTCCGCAAGGGTATGCAAGAGCTCAAAGAGCTGGCGCAAAAGGTTAGGGTAGAGATACAGAGCCAGAAGAATGCGTCGACTAAGTCGGCTTAAGCTTGCGTGTGACCCGAGTCGGGTAGGGGTATAGGCTTGTGGGTACGCAGGTAGCTATCGGCCAGTAGGTCTATTTTGCGGGCTATCGGGCGGGGTATATCTGCCAAAGGGGCTCGCACGTAGGGCGCGCATATCTTCAGTGCCGATAACATATACTTGACAACGCTAGGGTTACCCCCCGTATGCATGAGCTCTTGCCAAGCCAACAGTAGGCGCTGGTGCGTACGGGCTTGCCTATAGTCTTGGGCCAGTGCGGCACGTGTCATCTGGGCTACCTGTGCAGGAAAGGCGTTGGCGAGTGCAGATATGACACCGACGGCTCCTATGGATAGCATGGGCAGCGCTAGGATGTCGTCGCCAGCTATTAGTGCACAATCGCTGGGGGCACTTTGCGCAATCTGGATACACTGTACAAAATTGTCCGAGGCCTCTTTAATGCCTACGATACGTGCTTCTTCAAAAAGCTGTAAAGTAGTGGCTGCCGCTAGGTTCACCCCCGTTCTGCTGGGCACATTGTACAAGAGTATGGGTATGGGTGCCGCTGCTGCCAGGGCCTGATAGTGCCGATAGAGGCCTTCCTGCGAGGGCTTGTTGTAATAAGGGCTCCCCAACAGTATAGCCGCTACCCCTGTCCAATCTGTATGGGCCATTTCTTCTGCCATAAACTGGGTAGCATTGCCCCCCAAGCCGTATACAATCGGCAGCTGCCGTGTGTTGTGCTCCTGGATAAAGTGCAGGATCTCCCGCTTTTCCTGTGGGGTAGTTGTGGCCGCCTCACCTGTGGTGCCCTGCACCACTAAGTAGTCGACGTCAGCCGCTGCGACGTGGGCTAGGAGACGGGCTAAGCCTGCCCAATCTACGCGTAGCTGATGATCAAAAGGCGTTACCAAGGCCACGCCGGTGCCTTGCCATCGGGTTGCTGTCATACGTGCAATTGTTTTGTATAGTGCAGCATCACCTCCATCAGGTGGCTGGAGGGGTGTGGCTTGGCGGGAGCTAAGGCGACCATGACTTCGAATAAGCCGACCCGGCACATATCCAAGAGCCCGACCCTACACTTCGCCTGGCACGCTGCCAAGCAATAGTCCAATACAGGATCACTCACTGCGTCGACGTGATAGAGATAGTCAAAGGGCGTAGCTAGCCAACGGTGTACAGCTGCGTCACGTGCCCTGCCCCACAAGCTAATGGCGGCTGGGGTGATCGTAGGGCACGCCTCCGGCTGGGCTGTACCTGTCTGGGCCACATAACATAGCGTGTCCAGCTCCTTGCCCATCTCTTGCACTTGGGTAGCCAATGCCTGTACGGCCTGCTTTTTCTCTGCATCTCCCTGGGTATAGAGTATACCGATCCGTTGGGCTTGTGTATAACCTACGCTGACCCGTACTGTTCGGCTTTTCTTAATGAGCCTGCGCGTGTATAGCGCTAGCAGCTTTTGCTTGATCGCGGACATCAGCAGGCGAGCAGGTTGGTGAGGGTGAGCTCATCTAGGATGGTTATGCCCCATTTGGCTGCCTGATCTAGCTTAGCAGGGCCTGCCTTACGACCTGCGATCAGATAGTTTAATTTTGCAGACACACTGCTCACTACTTGGCCACCCTGGGCTACTAGCTGTTGGCGCAGGGCCTCCCGGTCGAAGTTCTTAAAGGTTCCTGAGATCACAAACGTTTTGCCAGCCAAAGGCTGGTGCGTAGGGGGCAGTTGAGGAGTTGCTGTATGCATGCGCAACCCTGCCTGCTTGAGCGCGTCTACCAGCTGTCTATTGTCGAGCGTTTGGAAATACATCTGGATACTCTGGGCCATATGCAGCCCAATCATGGGGATGGCCATCAGGTCCTCTACACTGGCCTGGGCCACCTGGTCCATCGACCCACAGTGGTCAGCCAGCTTGCCAGCCACCACGCTACCTATGTGCCGAATGCCGAGCGCAAACAAAACACGCGCAAAGGGCTGCTGCTTAGACGCCGCTATGCCCTGCAATATGTGTTGAATAGCTAGCTTTCGAAATCCGGCCAACGGGTAGAAATCCTCTTCCCGGAGTATATATAGGTCAGCAGGCGTTTGTACCAGCTTCTCTTCGAACAGTCGGTCTACGGTTTGCTCCCCGATGGCTTGTATGTCCATGGCTTTTTTGTGTACAAAATGGGTCAGCATGGCTTTCTTCTGTGGAGTACACCCTGGCCTATTGGGGCAATGTTGTACCCTCTGTGTACGGGGCCTGACTAGCGGCGTGCTACAGGCTGGGCAATGGGTAGGGATAGGGACCGGCTTTCTATCGGGGCGCCGCGCCGTAGGCTGTACCCCAGTTATCTTGGGAATAATGTCTCCCCTTTTTTCGATAAAAACTGTATCGCCCAGGTGCAGCTGTAGGCGTGCTATCTCGGCTGCATTGTGCAACGACGCCTTCTTGACCACAGTGCCTTCGAGCAATATAGGGGCTAGGTGGGCTACGGGGGTGATCACGCCGGTCCTGCCTACGCGGTAGGCGACATCTTGCAAGACCGTCGTGACGTGTGTCGGGGCATATTTGTAGGCGATGGCCCAGCGTGGGCTCTTCGCTGTACAGCGAAGCTGGTCTTGCTGAGCCAGCTGATTCACTTTGATGACAATGCCATCGATCCCGACTTCCAGCTCCTTGCGCGCTTGCTGCCAGTGGTCAATATAATCCAAAATCTCTGCTAGCGTTGTGCATGGCTGGTAGGTAGGCGAGACATTAAAGCCCCATTGCTCCAGCAGGGCTATGCCTTGCGCGTGCGTGTGTAGATCCCAGTCTGGGACCCGTAAGCTGTATAGATAGCAGTCCAAGGTTCTGGCAGGGCCGCGCTGTAGCTTACGCGTTTTTAGGGTGCCGGCTGTCGCATTTCTCGGGTTGGCTAGGGGCTCTACACCCTGGGCTATTCTGTCCTGATTGAGCTTTTCAAAGGCAGATCGGGTCATGAATACCTCCCCCCGGGCTTCTAATTTGGGCGGTATAGCTGGGTGTTGGAGCACCTGGGGTATGTGCTGTATGTACAAGGCATTTTGCGTGATGTCATCTCCCTTGAGCCCATCTCCCCGGGTCACTACGCGCATTAGCTGCCCTGCTTCGTACACAAGACTGACGGCTACCCCGTCGAACTTGAGCTCGCAAAAGAACGTTACAGACTCGTTGGGCAGCTGCTTCTGCACCCGCTGTACAAATTGGGCTACTTCGTCTGCTGAGTAGGTATTGCTCAAGGATAGCATGGGTGTCTCATGATAGACGGTGGCAAAGTCTTGCGTGGGGGTTTCGCCCAGGATTTGTGTGGGAGAATCTGGGAGCCGATATTGGGGAAAACGGTTTTCTAGTGCTTGTAGCTCAGCCAGCAGATGATCGAAAGCATAGTCTGAAATATTAGATCGAGCCTCTTGGTAGTACAGTTGGTTGTGCTGATTAATCAGCTCTGTGAGGCGCTGTATTTCTTGCTGCGCTGCCCGAGGGTCCATCTTATAGCAGGTACTCCAGGCAGATGACCAAGATAGCGCCTGTCAAAGCAGCTATGACCTGGTGCCGCTGTATGTGGTGGTGGGTAGTGGCTTCAAAAAATAGGGAAGTAGCTATGTGCAGAAAGCTGCCCGCAGCTATGGCGGCTAGCGCGGTGAGCCCATCGATGCTCAGTAAAAACTTTTGGCTCCCGTAGCTACTGAGCCAGAGCCCGAGTGGAGAAGCTATGGAGAAGCATAACACATATCCTATGATTATTTTTGTGCCTTGGAACAGTTTGTTGAGCACGGTCACCAACGCAAACCCTTCGGAGGCTTTGTGCAAGCTGATGCCGAGCAGCAATCTATGGCCTGTATGCATGTGGTGCAGGTGGGTACACATGGCGTTGTTCAAGATCACGCCATCTAGAAAAGCGTGGATGCCGAGGGAGGCCAACAAGCTGAATGGGGAAAGTTGCCTGTCGAACGGTTTGCTGGGCAGTCCCTCGTATGTATGCCCGTGCTCTAGGCCTTGGCTAAAGAAACACAGTAGCAGCTGTAGCAAAAAGCCGATCAGGATGTACAGCCCTACTTGGGTCGGGCAACTGTGCTGCCTATACAGGTCAGGTAAGAGGTGCAACAAGGTGATCGATAGCAGGTAGCTGCCGGTAAATAGCAGTACTACCTGCAAAGTGGAGGGCCTAAACTTGGGGATGATAAAAGCTGCGGTTGCGCCCAATAAGGTGGCAATACCCAATGCGCAAAATCGAGAGATCACAGGTTACTAAAATTGATGCTGGTTTATACTACAAAGATAGGTGCTAGCACACAACTTATTTTACCCAGTAGGGTGCCTATGTGTGCCGCCATGCTGGGCCTAGCGTATGTGTAAATACCCTGTACACCAGCCTGTGCTGCTGGCGGAAAGCCTAGCTAGCCTGGCCATACGGCCGGCCGGCACCTATGTAGATGTGACTTTTGGGCAAGGGGGGCATGCCCGGGCTATCTTGCAGCAGCTGCAGGGCGGTAGGCTCTTGGCGTTTGACCAAGACCAAGATGCCGCTGTGGCAGCGCACCAGATACAGCAGGCACCTTTTACCTTTATCAGGGCCAACGCCAAATTCATGCAGCCTTTTTTGGCGTTTCATGGGGTTGATGCCGTAGATGGTATATTCGCTGACGTGGGCATTTCGTCGCATCAGCTAGACACAGCTGATCGCGGGTTTGCTACCCGTCTGGATGCTCGCTTGGATATGCGCATGGATCAGGAAAATACATGCACAGCGCAGCATGTGGTCAATACCTACGCTGTAGAACAGTTGGTGCAGCTGCTCCAAAATTATGGGGAGATCCGACCGGCTTATCCTGTAGCGAGGGCTATCGACAAGGCCCGCCGGCAGCAAGCCATACGTACCACTGGGGAGCTTAAGGGGGTTGTTATGCCCTTTGCGCCGCGCCACAAATGTGCACAATACTTGGCGCGTGTGTTTCAGGCTTTTCGCATCGAGGTCAACGATGAGCTCGGGGCACTGCGGGATATATTGCGGCAGAGTGCACAGCTGCTCAAACCAGGTGGCCGCTTGGTCGTGATTGCGTATCATTCTCTAGAAGATCGGCTGGTGAAACGGTTTATGCGCACTGGAAATTTCACTGGTGAGCCGCAGCAAGATGTCTACGGCCACCTGATCAGGCCGCTACAGGCAGTGGGCAGAAAGCCCATACGGCCCAGTGAGCAGGAAGTACAAGCCAATCCGCGTGCGCGCAGTGCCAAGCTCCGGGTGGCTGAGCGGTTGTAGATGGGGCTAACTGGGGGCAAAAGTTATACACGTGGCAGAAAATACCTACAAAACTAAAAAATGGGGGAGCCTCTTCAGCTACCTAGAGCGCTTGACTTTTCTCAAGCATTCTCTAGCCGAGGGCCTGCTGCTGCGTTATATAAGCTGGATAGGCTATGCACTCTGCCTGGGGCTGCTGTATATCGGCAACACGCATTATCACGAGAAGATGCTCCGGCAGATCCAAGGTCTAGAGCAAGAAATAGCTGAGCTGCGGGTGGTGTTTACCACACTGGAGGCGAGCTATATGACCGAGTGTAAGCAATCTGCGGTGGCGCAGTATGTGGCGCCCCTAGGCCTTTGTGAAACCCATAGACCGCCTTTCGTCATCAAGCAGAGGCTACGCTAAGATGGATGCAAAACAGGTCATCCTACTCAGAATTCGGATTGTCTTTCTGGCTATGTGCCTGCTGGGCCTGGCGGTCATGGCTAAGCTGGTGTACCTACAGCTGGTGCAAGGCCCGCACTGGAAAAAAGTGGCCCAAGAGATCCACCTAGAAGCCAGGGCACTCAAGCCAGCTCGGGGGAATATATATGCCCGTGACGGCAGCCTACTGGCTACTTCACTAACTTTCTATCGGGTAGCCCTAGACCCTTGTGTAGCTGACGAGGCCCTATTTACTACCCACTTGGATACGCTCAGCGAACACCTAGCTGACTTTTACGGCGACAAGACCCCTGCAGCCTACAAGACCCTGATCCAAAACGCCCGGCAAGCTAAGCGTAGGTACTTGGTGCTGAACCCCCGCCATATCGATTGGCAGGCTAAAAAGACGATGAGCCAGTGGCCCTTATTTCGGGCTGGGCGTTGGCAGAGTGGGGTGATTTTCGAAAAGATAGAAAAGCGGTTCCACCCTTTTCAAGAGCTGGCCATGCGCACCCTCGGCTTTCTCAATGAAGCCAACCAGGGGGTGGGCTTAGAATACAGCTTTAACGAAGCCTTGCGTGGCGTAGCTGGCCGGGCGCTGTATCAAAAGGTGATGGGGGGGCACTGGAAAATCCTGCACAACAACCTAGCCCAAAAGCCGGTAGATGGGTACGATATAGAGACTACGCTGGATGTCAATCTGCAAGATGTGGCCCATAGTAGCCTACATAAGGTCTTGGTGGCTAGCCAGGCGACGTACGGTTGTGTGGTGATCATGGAGGTAGGTACTGGGGCGATTCGTGCCATGGTTAACCTGGGCCAAACCCCGGATGGGTGCTACAAAGAGATATACAATTATGCCATAGGCAGCCATGGGGCTACAGAGCCTGGGTCCAGCTTCAAGCTGATCTCTATGTTAGCCCTCTTGGAGGAGGCTGGCCTAGCGCTCACCGATAGCGTGGATACGGGCAGGGGGTACCATGCATTTCATGACCGGGTTATGCACGATGTGAAGCCGGGTGGCCACGGGGTCATTGCGCTGCAGGATGTTTTTGAGCAATCTTCTAACATCGGGATGGCCAAGCTTGTAGACAGTGTCTTCCAACAAGAACCTCAAAAGTTCATTGACCATATCCACCGCCTCGGGCTACACCAGCCACTCGACATCTCCCTACGTGGGGAAGGCACTCCCTTGGTCAAAAACCCAGGGGATCGCGATTGGAATCGCATAACTTTGCCCTGGATGTCTATGGGGTACGAGCTCAAGCTAACCCCGCTTCAGCTCCTGACCGTGTACAATGCTGTAGCCAATCAGGGACAGATGGTCAAGCCTATGTTGGTCAAAAAAATCAAGCGGACCCGCCGGACCTTGCGGACGTTTACCAGCTGTACCCTACACAAAAGTATATGTACCCCCCAGACCCTAGCCAAGTTGCAAACCATGCTGGCAGGTGTGGTAGAGCGCGGCACGGCCTCCAAGTTTAAACATGGCTTTTACAAGATAGCTGGCAAGTCCGGCACAGCCAACAAGGTGGAAAAGGGCCGCTATGGGTCCTCTACGTATACCTCTTTTGTAGGCTACTTCCCTGTGCAAAAGCCCAAATACAGCTGTATCGTGGTGATTGATGACCCGAAAGGTACGGGCTATCATTACGGTGCCCAGACGGCAGCCCCCGTAGTCAAGGAAATTGCTGACAAAATCTCAGTGAAAGACTTGGCGCTGGCCGAAGATATCACGGTAACCCATACGCCTCCGTCGGGCGTATTCCCCGTTATCCAAGTGGGTCACCGAGATGATTTGACCTATCTATGCCGTGTGTTGCAGATCCCACATGCAGATATGCCCACCTGCCAGTGGGTTAGGTCTAGCCGGCAAGCGGGTACCCTGTCTTGGCGGCCCCATCCTGTGTACAAAGATGAACAGACCCCGATGGTGGTCGGTATGATGCTCAGAGACGCTCTATTCTTGTTGGAAAATTGTGGCTTATCCGTGACCTTTACGGGTGATCCAAGTGGGCGTGTGCAGAGCCAATCGGTATCGCCAGGTGCACGCCTACCGGCGGATCAGGCCATAGCCCTAACTTTACACTAAATGCGCAGCTTGTCCGCTTTGTTATATGACGTTTCTGTAAAACAGATCGTGGGTCTGCAGGATGTCCAGGTCCATGCCATCGGCTGCGACACGCGGAAAATCTCCCCGGGGAGCTTATTTGTGGCCATACGCGGCACACAAGTAGATGGGCATGATTATATAGACGAGGCTATTGAGGCGGGCAGCCATGTCATCGTGTGCGAACGGCTCCCGAAGGTGCAGGTAGCTGCCGTGACCTATGTCGTTGTTTTGCACAGCTCCGAGGCCTTGGGTAAGTTGGCAGCTCATTTCTATGACGATGCTGCTACCCGTTTGAAGATCGTGGCCGTCACGGGTACCAGTGGCAAGACGACTACGGTACATTTGTTGTACGGGCTTTTCAAACAGCTGGGCTATCGCGTGGGCATGCTATCCACCATCTGCAACCAAATAGACGGCCAAACGTTGCCGGCAAATTTGACCACGCCTGATGCGGTGCGATTGCATCAGTTACTAGCGCTTATGGTGGACCGTGGGTGCGAATACTGTTTCATGGAGGCCAGCTCGCACGGTATCGTGCAGTCTCGGCTAGCGGGGTTACATCTCGCGGGGGCTGTATTTTTGAATATCAGCCACGAGCACCTGGACTACCACCAGACCTTTGATGCCTATATACAGGCCAAGCAGCACTTGTTTGATACGTTACCTGTCGGTGCGTTTGCCTTGTATAATGCAGACGATCGGCGTGGGCCCATTATGGTGCAAAACACGGTAGCTGCCACCCATAGCTTCGCCATGAAAAGTATGGCTGATTTTAAGGCCCAATGGGTTGATGATACCTGGGAGGGGATTGGGTTGCGGATCGCACACCGGACGGTGCATTTTCAGCTGGCTGGGGCGTTTAATGCCTACAACTTGTTGGCGGCCTATGGGGTGGGGTGCTTACTAGGCCAAGACAAAGATGCCCTACTGCTGGGGTTATCTAGCTTGCGGCCGGCTCCGGGGCGGTTTCAGCATATACGTACCCCCCATCATGTTAACATCATCATAGACTATGCCCACAAGCCAGCCGCTTTAGAGAGCATCCTTACGGCCATCCACAAGAGTAAGCCCCGGCAAGGCCGTGTGATTACGGTTGTAGGCTGTGGGGGCAACCGAGATCGAGCCAAGCGCCCCATCATGGCACAGATAGCCTATCAGGCCAGTGATCAGCTGATCCTAACTACTGATAATCCACGCGATGAAGCCCCGGAAGCTATATTGGCTGCCATGCAAGCTGGGCTGACTACCACCGAGCAGAAAAATACGCTGTCCATACTGGATAGGGCGGTGGCCATCCAAACAGCCTACCGCTTAGCTAAAGCGCACGATACTGTGTTGATAGCGGGGAAAGGGCATGAGACCTTTCAAGAAGTGAAGGGGGTACGGCACCCGTTTAGCGATGAGGCAACTGTCCGCGCCTTGATAGCGGGGTAGGCCCGGGTGCTCCTGACTGTGGGTCTAAGATCGATCGTAGGCTTGGGGAAACTGCCTACATAGGCTATATTAGCACTTTGTGGAGGCATAGAGCTCCATGCTTGAGGCCCGTTCGTCTAGGGGTTAGGACGCCAGGTTTTCATCCTGGTAACAGGGGTTCGATTCCCCTACGGGCTGCGCCAAGGCCAAATGCTCCCGCAGCATCTCATGAAATTTATCGGGATGCTCCATCATGGCTGCATGGGAACACTTGTCTATAAACCGCAGGGTGGTGTGGGGCATCAGCCTGTGAAATGTATGGGCCACCAGGGGTGGGGTGATCGGATCGTTGAGCCCCCAAATCAGTAGCGTTTGTATGTGGATCTGGGGCAGCTCTCGGGCCAGGTTATTGCGTTGTGCTGATTTGGCCATGGCTGCGATGCGAATGGCCTTTTTTCGATCCTGGATCATCTGGAAGATATCCTGAATGCAATCTGGGGTAGCCACTTGGGGGTCATAAAAAATGTAGCGTACCCGCTCTGCTACGTAGGCATAGTCCTTGCGCCTGACAAAAGACCCGCCCCGTGTATTTTCATACAAGCCTGAGCTGCCTGTCAGCACCAATTGCTGCACCTGTGTGGGGTGTTGCAGGGCATAGATCAGCGCTACGTGGCCGCCCAGCGAGCTGCCGATAAACGTCACTTGATCGAGGGCCTTGTATCGGATGAAATCGGTTAGGTAGCTTACCAGTTGCATAACCCCCGTTTCCTTGAGGGGCAGCGTATAGATAGGTAGCATCGGGATAATGACCCTATATGCTGCTGAGAAAGCCTGAAGCAACCCTTCCCAATTGCTCAAGCTGCCAAAAAGCCCATGCAAAGGCATAAGCACCCGGCCGGCACCTTGCTCGATGTAGGTAAATCCGTGTTCTGTCTGTATGGTCAAGGGCATGTATATCCGGCTACCGGTTGTCTCTGGGTTGTACCCATCGTTTCCTGCAGCCCACGCTGTGTACACGCGGCGTGCAGGGTACTTACTTTAGGTACGCACAGGCGGCCTGGGATAGCGCCGGAGGGTAGCTTGTATGCAGTCTAAATAGCCTTGCAGCACTGGCCATTCTGTACTTAGCCAGCGTATCAGCGTTGGGGCCAAGGGTTTAATCATGGGCAAGAGCCACGTACCTGTCATATAGCTCTTAGGCAGTGATATTCCCAGCAAGTCAGCTAACCAGCAAAAGGTACTGATGCTCAGGGCTGACCTGAAGAGGCCTAGGAATGCCCCTGTGAGGCCATCTGTATACCCCCATCTATAGCCCGTAACAAAAACCCTACCTATGCCATTGGCTAGGTTAACAGCTGTGTAGATGCCTAGAGAAGTAGTTACAAATATAACATAAGCTACCGCACTGCCTACCTGACGATAGCCTACCCCATATAGATACGCCCAGGTGCTCATGCATTGTATACTGCCCATAATGACTGCACAAAAGGACAGGAGGGTAAAAAGCTCCTGAACGCATCCCCTTCTCAATCCGGTGTAGCTTCCCCACATCAGCAGCAGTCCTAGGCATCCGTCTACATATTGTACAGACATTATGGTTGTTGAGTATGATCTCATGGATAGGTGTAGCTGCAATATACAGTGGTTAGCTCAATTGACCTCTACCGTGTTATTGGCAAGGCTTTTAGGCCCCATGATCTGGCGTCGATGACCCTGGCCGTTTGGGTACTGCAGGGGGGTATCGTACCGATGCGATACGACTATCCAATCCTCTAGTATATTTGGTAGGCTAGCACGGACGTACCTGAAAGGTCAAGGTAGGCATGTGCGGCACAAAATCTGCTTTAACGATGAAGTACAACATGAAAAAAATCTCCTTACCGATTCAAATATTCGTAGGGCTTTTAGCCGGTCTCATTTTTGCTGTGTCGAGTATCAAGTTCGGCTGGCGGACTGATTTTACCATCGACTACATCAAGCCGTTTGGTACGGTCTTTCTGAATAGCCTCAAGATGGTAGCTGTCCCGCTCATCTTCGCTTCCTTGATCATTGGCATTACCAACATTGAGGATACGACCAAGCTTTCTAGGATAGGCGGTAGGACGTTCTTTATTTACACGGTGACCACCATCATAGCGGTTGTGCTGGGCTTGGCCATTGTCAACATAGCCCAGCCTGGGCGGATTATTTCGCCCAATACCCGTGATAAGCTCATGACGGTGTATGGGCAGCAGGCCGAGCAGCAGGGGGAGGCGCTCCAGAATATCTCGACCGAAGGTCCCATGCATTTTCTAGTCGATCTCATTCCGGAAAATCTATTTGCAGCGCTGAGCGATAATTTTGCGTTGCTCCAGGTAGTGACGGTAGCCATTGTCTTGGGGGTAGCGCTGCTCAGGATCCCGCCGCGCAAGAGCAAGCCGGTTATCCTATTTTTCGATGGGCTAAATGATGCCATTCTAGAGCTGATTCGGTTCATCATGCAGTTGGCTCCGTTGGGGGTCTTCTCACTCGTGTCTTCTTTGCTAATTGAAGTAGCGGAGGGGAACAGCCCCAGCGAGATTGTGGAAATTATGGTGGCCCTCCTGTGGTATGTGGTCACCGTGCTGATCGGGTTGGTTTTGCTAACCTACGGGCTATATCCGCTTATCCTCAGGATCTTTAGCCCGATAGGCTACATGCATTTCTTCAAAAGCATACAGCCGGCCCAGCTGATCGCGTTCACGACTAGCTCCAGCTCCGCGTCCCTATCCGTTACTATGGAGCACGTGGAAAAGTCGTTAGGGGTTTCTGAGGAGATCAGTAGTTTTGTACTGCCTTTGGGGGCTACGGTCAATATGGATGGTACAGCCCTCTACCAGGGCATAGCCATCGTGTTCATTGCGCAGGCGTTGGGTATTGATTTATCCCTGGCTACCCAGATCATGATTGTAGCCAACGTATCCATTTCGTCCATTGGCGTAGCGGGTGTGCCAGGAGCGGCCATGGTCACGACCACGATGATACTGCAGGCCATAGGTGTACCTGCTGCTGGTATCGCACTCATTCTAGCGCCCGACCGCATTCTGGACATGTGCAGGACGGTCACCAACGTCACGGGAGATGCCATGGTAGCCGTGCTGATTAGCAGCAGTGAGCAAAATGTGCTGCATAGTAAAGAACGCAGGAGCTAGATCGGGGAGGGGGTGTATAGTGATCCCGCTGGGGCTCGAACCCAGGACCCTCTCCTTAAAAGGGAGATGCTCTACCAACTGAGCTACAGAATCAACCGATCTCTAAGAACACTACACAAATCTATGGGGTAGCGCGCAAAAAAAAAACCATTAGTTTCGTGTATATCACAGGCGCTTGCAAAAACGTAGCTACAAGCTGTAGCGCCCTCTATGTGCTGTATATGCCCAGATAAGCTTTATCCACAACGTGTACCTGCTTTACAAGCTGTATCTTCACCTTACTGACTGCCTCTCAGCCCTTGCCTAAGTCTGCAGGTCCGCACCCCTAAGATGCCTAAACGTGTATATTTTCTGATCCCCAATCTCATTGGCTACGTGCGGATTGCCTTAGCTGTAGGGGCTTTTCACTACTGCTTTGAGCAACATTACTTGTTTGTTATCCTGTATGGGATGAGCCAGCTGCTCGATACCCTGGATGGCTATGCAGCTAGGTACTTCAATCAGCCTACGCAGTATGGGGCTGCCCTGGACATGGTCATTGACCGGGTCTCTACAGCTGCTTTGCTCATGGCGGTCACGATGTTATACCCCCGCTATGTGGGGCTCTTCATGGCTTTGCTAGGCCTGGACATTGCCTCACACTTTGTGCATATGTACAGCTCCTTGCTACAGGGCAAAAAGTCACACAAGCACATTGCCCAAGATCAGCCGTGGCTATTGCGTCATTACTACACCAATAAGCTGGTGCTCTTTACGCTTTGTCTGGGAAATGAGGCATATCTATTACTTTTATATTTGCTGAACCCGCGGACAGCCTGTATTACCGCCCCATCTGCGGCGAGTTATATCTGCCTGTGGGTGACGATCGTTTGTTTGGGTACGCTTTTTGCCTTGAAACAGCTTACCAGTATTGTGCAGCTCACCCAAGCCATCCAGCGCATGACCACCTTAGATCAAGGGGCTCCGTGCCGATCCGAATGAGCTAGGCAGCTTGTTGGCCGGGCTTCGTGTGCTTGGTTATAAGCAATAACGTAATATATTTATCCATGACTAGTACAAATCAAAACAATCTAATATGCCAGATATAAAACAAAAAGTTACAGACATTATTATTGACAAATTGGGTGTAGCAGCTGCAGAGGTAACCCCACAAGCACATTTCACGAACGATTTAGGAGCTGACTCACTAGATAATGTAGAGTTGATCCTCGAGTTTGAGCAAACCTTCGACATTACCATCCCAGATGACCAAGCTGAAAAGATTAGGACTGTGGGGGAAGCCATCCAATATGTAGAGCAGCATATGGTACAGGGGGTCGATAAGGATTAGCACATAGCTATCTGCGCGTATCAAGCGCGCCATTTGGGAGACTGTTTATGCAAAAGGACATGCGGGTTGTCGTTACGGGTATAGGGGCCATAACGCCCATTGGCCACAATGTGCATGACTATTGGCAAGCGCTTGTCCAGGGGGTTAGTGGAGCTGACCGGATCACGCGTTTTGACGCCAGCCGATACAGGACGCAATTTGCCTGTGAGCTGAAAGACTATCAGCCTACTGATTTCTTTACCCGAAAGGAGCTCAAAAAATTAGATAGGTATGTACAATATGCGTTGCTAGCTGCTGACGAGTCGATTGCGGGTGCCTCTTTGCAGGTACCTGAGCTAAACCCTGGCAGGGTCGGGGTTGTTTGGGGGACGGGCGTAGGTGGATTGCAAAGTATGGAGGGGGAGATGCGGTCATTTATAGCCAGTGCCACGCATACACCACAGTTTAGTCCGTTTGCCGTCCCCACCATGATTGCCAACATGGCGGGGGGGCACATAGCCATCAAGCATGGATTTACGGGCCCCAACGTTACCACTGTTTCGGCTTGTGCCTCTGCGGCCAATGCGATCATTCATGCGGCGCATCTAATCCAGTTAGGCCACGTAGACCTAGTAATCAGTGGTGGGTCAGAAGCGCCCATCGCCCCCATATGTGTAGGGGGGTTCAATGCCATGCGTGCTTTGTCTGAGCGCAACGATAGCCCCCAGACAGCTTCCAGGCCTTTCGACAGGGACCGGGACGGATTTGTACTGGGGGAGGGTGCTGGCGCCCTCGTATTGGAGTCCTATGCGCACGCCCAGCAACGAGGTGCCCCCATCTATGCTGAGCTCGTGGGCAGTGGTATGACAGCAGATGCCTACCACATTACGGCCCCGCATCCAGCGGGCCTAGGTGCGCAAAGGGCTATGGAGCAAGCATTAGCCAATGCGGGTAAGTTACCTGAAGCTGTGGACTACATCAATCTACATGGCACCTCCACGCTACTAGGCGACATCAGTGAGGTAAAAGCCATTCAACAGACGTTCCTAGCTCACGCCCATCGGCTGGCCATGAGCGCCACCAAGTCGATGACCGGCCACTTACTAGGCGCTGCCGGGGCCATCGAAGCTGTGACCACTGTGTTGGCGTTACAGCACCAGTGCATTCCCCCCACCATCAATCACTTTACAGCTGACGATACGTTTGATACCCAGCTAGATTTCACTTTTAACCAGGCCCAACCGAGGCCACTCGAGGTAGCGCTCAGCAATACCTTTGGTTTTGGCGGCCACAACACTTGCATAGCCTTTCAGCGATGGGTAGACTAATACGCTTTTTACGCCAATGTTGGCATGGGGCAGAGACCTCACCTGAGGTACGTCAGCTTAAAAATGCCATTTACAACATTACCTTACTAAAGCCCAGCAATCTAGCGTTGTATAGATTAGCCTTACAACACAAAACAGCTGCAGCGACTGCTACCTCTTCTAATGAAAGGCTCGAGTTTTTGGGTGATGCTGTGTTATCGCTTGTGGTAGCCGAGTATTTGTACAAGAAATATCCTTTACAGACGGAGGGGTTTCTGACGGATGTCAGGTCGCGGATTGTCAACAGGACGTTGCTCAATAAGTTAGCGCAGAAAATGGGCATTGATCAGCTTTTGATGCATGAGGTGCAGCATACTGATAAGCGTAGCTTAAAGATGGCGTACGGCAATGCGCTCGAAGCCTTTATTGGGGCCTTGTATCTGGATCAAGGCTATGAAAATTGTCGGGGGTTTATTATCGACCGATTGTTGTATATCTATGTGGATATGGAGTCGTTGGTACTTACTGATAGCAATTACAAGGGGCAGGTCATAGTTTGGGGTCAGAAGAACCACAAGTCTGTGCGGTTTGAGCTAGCCGACGAACGATGTGCCCATAATCAGCGGGAGTTCATTGTACATCTTCGCATTGACGGCGAGGTAAGTGGGCGGGGTTTTGGCAGAAGCAAGAAGGAGGCCGAGCAGATAGCCGCTCAAGATGCTTTGGACAAGATGGGGGTTTCATGAGGGGGGGGTATGTTTGCGCATGTGGTGAAATGGTAGACACGCCATCTTGAGGGGGTGGTGCCCAATTGGGTGTGGAGGTTCGAATCCTCTCATGCGCACATTGTAGGTGGGGATGGGTACAATTGCTTTAGCCGCAGGGCTATAACGTAGGAAAAAAGTAACGTCTCCGCAGGGGAAAGCTTCGTAAAGCCATGCAATCTACAGGCTACATGCAGCGTTATCAGGGCAGAGAACTCCAGCTGCAGATCCAAGGATCTCTCTTGTCATAGGAGAAGTCTAACGCGCTTGCAACTATCCCCATTCCACTCTAGATTTGCACCCAAGCGACAAGTCATAATCGGTAGGTACCCAACCAAGGACTATGAGTACAAGCAACCCTAACCGAATCATACAACTCCCCAAGAAGGTCATCTATAAACCACACGATGCTTATGGGAAAGACTCACTCAGTCACACTGAAATCATTGCAGACTGCCTCAAAGCAAGGCTAAACAAAAAGCTGGTGAAGCGCCTGGATTTCAATACCCTAACCTACGTATCCACGGAATTCATCATCGGCGTCCAGCTCATACACTGTCAAAGCGATATCATCTGTCGAGTCTCCATCGACAAGACAGATGTCGTCTACTTTATTATAGAACTACAGAGCACCCCGGACAAATACATGGCCGACAGGCTAGATGAGTACACGGTCCTACTCGCACGGAGCCATCAAACAGCGGGGCAAACCCTGATAAGGCCTTTTATAGTACCCGTTTGTATGTACAATGGTCAGACACCGTACCCATATTCTACCTATTTGTACGACTGCATAGCCTATCCAGAGTTGGCCCAGGAATATGGGGCATTGTATCGATTTGAGTTATGGGATTTGACCCAGTCCACGATAGATGAACTGTTAGAGCAAGGAGGTAAATCAGGCCTCTTTCAGGCTTTACTAAAGCAAGCGAAATGCGGTGAGTTTATAGAAGTACTTCAGAAAGTAACGCCTGAGTACATACAGCAGCTACCTCTTCGCCATGTACAGAGCAGTGCGATGTACATCTATCATAACAGCAAACCAGAGCAAGGAGCGGAGTGTCTTAGGCTATTATCTGAGCTCATCCAAGAGAAACCAGTAAAGGAGGAAGTGATGTCATATGCAGACAGTATACACTACAAGGGTGTAGAAAAAGGTAAACAGTTAGGTATGGAGTTGGGTATACAAGAAGGTGTTACTAGGGGCAAACAAGAGAGTATGCTTCAGGCAGCGAAGACGCTGCTGCACCAGGGTGTGGAAATGGGTACCATCTCATTAGCCACAGGGCTACAACGCGAGCAGCTCCTGCAGCTGAGATAGCAACGAAACTAGGTAACCCAAGAGTGAGGTATCGTTAACGAACCCAAAGGGGTGCTGCAGCTGCACGAAAGTATGATGGTTGCAAGGACTCAATATAGCGCACCACATTATTGGACGGTGGGCGTATGAGCTTGGGGCGTATGAGCTTGCAGCACCCCTCAAAACCGCATACTATCAAATGGCGTTAAAAAAGGCCCGAGAAAAGTGTGGACAAAATGCAGACCTGCCTGAGGAGCGAAGCGACGAGATTTCTGCATTTTAAACACTTGGCGAGGGTCTTTTAGCCAAATTTGATAGTCGCGGGCGGATTTTTTTGGTTACTTTTTTCATCATGGGAAAAAAGTAACGAAGCCCCCGTAGGGGAAAAAGCATCGTAAAACCCAAACTTGAAAAACTACAACTACAGCTTAATAAAACGACAGAAGCCCAGATACATGATACCCCCTATCTCATAGGGGAAAAAGCATCGTAAACCCTAAACTTGATAAACTACACCGCAGCCTCATAAAACGGTAGAATGCAGATACATAGCCCTCCCCCACCCCTATCACAGAGAAAAAGTAACCAGACTTTACCTGTCAACTCGTAACCACCACCCCTAACTGCCGCGCCACCTCCGTCTCCGACTCCTTAAGCGACGTATAAACCTGTAACAACCTATCCTCCTCTTCCGATGAACCACTCACCTTCAGCAACCTTCTATTCTCATCCATAAGCTGGTGAATCAACCTCATCTTAAGCCTTAATACATTTTTAAAAGCCGTTTTATGTAAATCATCCTCCTCCCTAGCGACACAAATTTGATAACGCTCTTCCCATACCTTACTCACATCGTGCGGAGAAGCTGTCAAATCAATCGCCACCTTTTGAACCCCTTCCTCCGAGTGCTGTATAAAATACCGTTCGTCAGGTACCTGCTGCCGCGCCACAGCTTCCTGATATAACGCTAAAATCTGCTTATAAACAGGAGTCTGAAATTCTACATCTGCTAACTCACTTAATAGATATACATACAAGGGCTTGCCATCTGCCATAACGGTATGCCCATATTTCAATAATAGACGAATGCTCTCTCGCTCATGTACCTCCGTACTAGCGGCTGACTGCGCCAAAGCAGCTAGCTCGGGTTGCTTTTTCAACTGCATACCCACACGGGGGCCTGCCTGGGTTACCGTACGCTGCGCCTGCTGCTGCAAATACCTGTTGTGTTCGCTGATGAGCAACGACTCATCTATGTCAAATAGCTGACTGCACTGACGGATATAGACAGCTCGCTTGACAGCGTCTGGGATCAAAGCAATACGTTGCAACGTTTCTTTAACCGCATGCGCCGTTTGTGCAGGGTCATTTTTTGGGGTCGTCCGGGCCCTAAAAGTGATAAAATCTTGAGCCTGTTCTTGTAAATAGGCTTGGAAAGCAGTGCTCCCGAGCTGCCGCGCATAGCTATCGGGGTCTTCCCCCGGGGGTAACAACACGAGCGTCAAATCTACGCCTTGGGCTAGCATCAGGTCAATACCCCGTACACTGGCTTTGTTGCCTGCCGTATCTCCGTCAAAAAGTAAGGTGACTCGCTTTGTAAAGCGACGCACGAGCTGCACTTGTGCCTCTGTCAGGGAAGTCCCCAAGGAGGCGACCACGTTGGGGACACCGGCCCTGTGCAAGGCGATCACATCGGTATAACCTTCTACCAAGAAACAATGATCCAACTGCCTGATTTTCTGCTTGGCCTGGTACAGACCGTATAGCAAGTGGCCTTTGTGATACACGTCATTTTCAGGCGAGTTAATGTACTTGGGCTCGTCTGTACCGGTACGCAAGACCCGAGCTCCAAAGGCCACTACCCTACCCGTTAAGTCATGTATCGGGAACATAGCACGCCCCCTAAATCGATCGTAGATTTTCTCGGCCTTCTGCACAACGAGGCCGGCTTGTACCAAGATGTCATCGGTGTGGCCTTGCTGGCATGCGTGCTGATAGAACCCTTGCCAGGCATTGGGGCTATAGCCCAATGCAAATTGCTGGATCAACGCCTCGTCAAAGCCGCGGTCCTTGTAGTAGGTCAACCCGATGCGCTGCCCTTCAGCGTCTTTCTGCAAACAGGCTTTGTAGTAGTCCTGGGCAAGCTCCAATACGATGTATGCGCTTTCTTGGAGGGAATGTAGTTGGCTAGCATCATCTTGGGAGGCTATTTCCTGTATAGGAATCCCGTATTTCTTGGCTAGGTACTTGACAGCTTCTACGAAGTTGAGGCCTTCGATCGATTTGATAAAGTGGATGGCATCGCCTGCCGCATCGCACCCGAAGCATTTGTAAAAGCCTTTGTCTGGATTGACGGCAAAAGAGGGAGTCTTTTCGTGATGAAAAGGACAGCAGGCCCATAGGTTCTGCCCTTTCTTCTTGAGCGTCACGAAGTCGCTGACAACTTCGGTGATATCGGCTACACGCTGAACGGCTTGAATGGTTTCTGTACTAAGCACGAATAGATTCTATGGATAGGGGTCAGTGGATAGCTCAAGCAACATCTAGCAAGCTAGCAGCCTTTTCGGTTACTAAACTGTATTCAATTTGTATCGATACCATGGTACTGCGCTGGCGGCTGATAATCTTGCCGCAAGGGGTGTCCTTGCCAGTCGGCAGGCAGCAATATACGCCGTAAGTCCGGGTGTCCCGCAAACTGTATCCCCACTAGATCGTAGGCTTCGCGCTCATGCCAGCGAGCTGCTTGCCAAATGGTGCTAACAGTGGGCACGATGGGGAGAGGTTCTTCCGTTCTGGGTACCATAACCTTGATCATCAGCGAGGTGTCATAGGGTATAGAGTACAGGTTATAGATTACCTCCATGGTAGCCGCAGCAGGCCCATTATCGATAGCGGTAATACAGGCCAGGTAATCCAAGTAGATTGTCTCATGCGCATGAAGCACTTGGCATACTTCAGCAATGCGCTCGGCAGGCACCTGTATGGCGGGTGGGCTGGCTTGTACATCTTGCCCCACAATAACGGCTGGGCCCAGTGCTTCTTCCAAGCAGTTAACCACAGTGGGCAAGGATATGGGACGCATTATAGGCTATATCGTGCGGTTTATGTTGTATATCAATCAGGTATGTGTTTCCCTTCCCGTTTTATTTTCTCTTGCAGCTTCACGATACCTCCTATTAAGGCTTCTGGCCTAGGGGGGCAGCCAGGTACGTAGACATCTACGGGAACAATCTTATCCACTCCCTTAACTACATGATAGCCATGTTGCCAGTAGGGCCCACCGCAATTGGCACAGGAGCCCATGGATATCACATAGCGTGGGGACAGCATTTGCGCATAGAGCTGTTTGATTCTTTCCGCCATCTTGAAGGTTACGGTACCCGATACAATCATCAAGTCAGCTTGTCTAGGTGAGGCACGCGGGATTACGCCCAGCCTATCTAAGTCGTAGTGGGAAGCATAGGCGCCCATCATTTCGATAGCACAGCAAGCCAGGCCAAAGGTCATAGGCCATAAGGAGGAGCGCCTAGCCCAATTGAGCAGCTCATCCAACTTGGTCATGATGACTTCACTTTCTCCAGTCTTGATAGACTGTCTAGGGGGCATTGAGTTCATGGTTCAGGTAGGCGTATGGGTTTGGGGAATAGACCTCTGTTTATTGATGTTGTCATAGTAGCTGTCGGGCACTACAGAGACATATTTCGTTTTGGGCAGCTTTGGGCTAGGCCACGTCAGGTACCCTTTGCGACCTACATAGAGGAAGCCCGCCATCAGTGTGAGAAGGAATAGCATACCGACCCCTGTTGTATAGCGTATCCACCATCCATCTGTAGACTGTACGAGTACAGGATGGCCATATACGACCGCCCACGGAAACAGGAGGATGGTTTCTACTTCGAAAAGCAGAAATACCAAAGCTAACGTATAGAATCGTGTATTGACACGTCCCCAAGCGTTACCGGTGGGTTCTTCACCAGATTCATAGGTACTGCATTTGATGGGGTCGGGCCGATGGGGTCGCCATCGATTGCTAATCCAAGATCCCAGGATGACAAGTGTCAAGGCGACTACTATGCAGGCAGCTATGTTTAAGAAAGCGACTTGTTCGGGATGCAGTGGGGCATATATCATCTCAGGTTCTACGATTGGCTTGAATAGGCCTTTAAGATACAACCCAAAATATAGATGCGGCTATTAGCCAAGGCCTAAGCTGTATATCCCAAGCGCCGCAGCAGATGTTGTTCTTTACGCCACCCGGGCAATACTTTCACATGTTGTGCCAAAAAAACAGGCTTACCCAAGAATGTTTCCAGGGCTTTACGGGCTGCTATCCCCACCTTTTTTAGGGATGTGCCTTGGTGGCCGATCAGGATAGCTTTTTGGCTACGTTTCTCCACGTAGATGGTAGCGTGAATCTTGATGATAGCCTCGGCTTCTTCAAAATCCGTGATTACCACTTCGGCGCTGTAAGGAATTTCCTGCTTGTAGTATTGCAGGAGGTGTTTGCGTACAATTTCGGCAGCAAAGAACCGTTGGGGTTTATCCGTCAGCATATCTTTTGGGTAATAGGGGGGATGGGTAGGTAGATGCGTTAGGATATGTTGCAAGAGGGAAGTCATGTTAAAGCCTTGCAAGGCCGAGATAGGGATAATGGCTTTTTCATGGGGTTGTTTTTCCCAAGTTTGCATGATGTTTTGCAGTTGAGGTGAGTCTACCAGGTCTACCTTATTGAGCAAAATTAGGGTAGGGATTGCGGTAGTTATGGGTTGGGTTTCCGAGGAAGGCTGAGAGACGTCGATAACCCAGAGCAACAGATCTACGTGTGCCATAGATTCATGGAGGGTATGCATCATGCATTGTTGCAGTTTATAGGCAGGTTTCAGGATACCGGGGGTATCAACATATACGATTTGGCAATCCTCTTGGTTATAGATGCCCAGTATTTTGTGGCGTGTAGTTTGGGATTTTGGGGTTGTTATTGAGAGGGGGGTACCGATGAGGGTATTCATCAGGGTAGATTTACCGACGTTAGGTTTACCGACGATGGTAACGAATCCAGCTTTGTGTGGAGGTTGGGGCATTTGGGTGGAGGGTATTTTGGGTCAAAATAGTGAAAGTCCGTTAGAAATGGGTAGATTTGTGGATCCAATACATATCGCGGGGTGGAGCAGAGGCAGCTCGTCGGGCTCATAACCCGAAGGTCGCAGGTTCGAGTCCTGTCCCCGCTACTTTATTTGGGTTGGTTGAGGACACTGAGCGCTTCACGTTCAGCTACGGGCTTAGCGGAGTGTACATACGATAAGGACGAGCACCTCGGATAAATTGCTTGAACTCTTCTAACTCTTCTTTCGGTCTCTCCCACACCTCAACTACATCTCCCTTCGTAGAACGTAACACTAACTTTTGTTGACCTGAGTTTCTAGTATATTCTACAGTAAGAGCTACTTCGTAGAGCCTAGGTATTATAACGGGCACAACGTTCTTATCTTTTGTTCCCCAATAGTGATCGATAAGTAACTCAGTAGATATTTTTTCTAGGGCCTCTAGGGTAGCCCTGCGCACATCAGAGTTTCTATCCTGGAGCGCGTTGAGGATATGAGGTAACAGAACTTGTACATCAGCGCCCTTCTCCACTAGGGTCCGTAGGGCCTGTAGGGCAGCCCTGCGCACATAAGAGTCGCTATGCTGGAGGGCGTTGAGGATAAGGGGTAGCAGTTCTTGCACATCTGCGCCCTTCTCCAATAGGGGCGGTAGGGACTGTAGGGAAGCTGTAGCAAATGCACCGTCACCTCTGATAGTACTCTGAATAGCTACCGAGATCTCACTTATATCTGTACTCTTGCTTATTAGTTTTGATAGAACCTCTGTAAGAACTTCATATAAGCTTTCTCCGTCTCCCTCGTCCCAGCTGTCGACGTTATTAAGCCATTTTGATGTTAATAATTTCGAGATAAGAGACGTTATATGCGTTACTTCCGTCCTCTTATCTATCAATTTAGATAAGGCTTCAAAAAGCCTTGACCAATTCCAATGATTATCATCGTCCTGAATAGTCTTCAAGCTATCGTCTAAGTCAACGTCTTTCGCTAGTTCTAATAATGCTACTAAAGCCTCTGTAAGCCTATCTATTACGCGTCCAGGGTCGTATACGTGACTAGAGCCATATCCTGTTTTGCCTTCTATATCTATATAAATAGAAGTCTTCAACAAGGCCTTCAGGATAAGAGGTAAGCTCCCTGCTATCTCTATACCCTTGTGTACTAACTCTGGTAAAAAATCTGCAGCCAGTATAAACTCGTCTTCGTAGTAATCTACACTCATGCCATCCCGGATAAACTTCCAAATCTCATCTACATCAGTGCCTTTCTCTAGTAACGTTCCTAAAGCCTTTTTAAGCCTATCTATTGCGTGTCCAAAATAGTATTCTTGCCAGTGCTCACTATGGCGACATGCTAATACTTGCGATATGAGAGATAAGATCTTTGCTACCTTGATATCCTTACCTACTAATTCTGTTAAGACGTCTATGATATCCTGTTGAAAGTACCCATAATCACTGTAACTATCCTTGATAGCATCTTCGATAACTGTTATAATCGCATCTATATCCGCGCCCTTCTCCACTAGAGTTGGTAGGATGTCTGAGGCAGCGCTCCACGCATCAGCGTTGCCATCCTTAAGGCCCTCGAGGATAGGAGTTACCAGAACGTGTACGTCGGCACCCTTCTCCATTAGGGGCCGTAGGGCCTCTAGGGCAGCGCTGCGAACAGTACCGAGAAAGTCATCAGGATCGCTATCCTGGAGGGCGTTGAGGATAGGGGTTAGCATGGCTTGCACATCGGCGCCCTTCTCCACTAGGGTCC
>JBCBRR010000004.1:0-20716 GCA_039819605.1 Bacteroidota bacterium
GCTAGCAATCTAAGGACTGGGGACACGTCCTAGATGGCTACCTCTGTAAAATTGCTCTTGGATCGCCAGCGCTTCTTCTAAGCACAAGATACCTTGGGGATATGCATTTGAGAGATTATGTACGATACCCAAGCCAACTAGGGTACTGACTACGGCCGGATGACTATCCCCATAAGCTTGCCTCCTGATCATCAAAGCTTCTGAGTAATAGTCTATGCTTTGGGGGTATTCCTCCACATCTTTGTAAACTATCCCGAGATCGTGTAAAGTAATCGCTATGGAGGGATGTGTATCCTCGTAAACCTGTTTCTTCGCAGCTAAAGACTCTGAATAGTAATGTATACTTTTCCAATACTCTCTCAAGGTATTGTAAGTAAGCCCTAGGTTGTGGAGGCTACGCGCCACAGCCGGGTGTACATCTCCGTAAACCTGCCTCTTAATCGTCAACCCTTTTGAATAGTGATCCCTACTCTTGGGGTAATCTGCTAAGCAATTGTACACAATGCCCAAGCTGTCTAGCACGCTGGCTACATCCGGATGGATATCCCCATAGACCTGGCACAACATCGCCAAGGCCCCTGCGTAATAACCTACACTTTGCGGATAGGCTCCTGAAGCTCTATACACAGTACCTAAACCGGCTAGGCTACTGGCCACAACTGAATGAACGTCCCCATAGATCTGCTTGCTAATTGCCAACACTCCCAGGTAGCAACTGATGCTTTGGACATGCTCCCTTGCAGCTTGGTGAGCCGTGCCTAGCCCGGCTAAGGTGGTAGCTACAGATGGGTGGATAGCACCGTAAATCTGCTTCTTGACCTCCAGTGCCTCTGCATAATAATTTGCACTTTCAGGGTGCTCCTGCAGGGCATTACACACAACACCGAGGTTGTGTAGGGTATTAGCTATAACCCGCTGCGTAGAGTCCGCGTGTCTTTGCTTATCCAAGGCTTGCGCATAATAGTTCTTCGCTTCTGTCCATTGCAATAACCTCCTATGTATGTTGCCATTGACTTGATCGGCATCATCGTAAAGAGGATCTTCCCTCAGCAAGCTGTCCGCTTCACTAGAGCCCAATGCTGCTTGCTGATCAAAAAGTAGCGCTAGGTGGCGATGTAAAGGGAGCACCGTGTAATAGTACTTAAACAAGCTACTACCTGTCTGTAAGGCCTCTTGAGGTAGGCATAATGCTTTCCTCACGGCTGCCCGGGCTTCCTCTTGGCGCAGATCGGTCAGCATCGTGACCCCTTCTTGCCGTTGCCCATGATACAAGTAGGTATTTAACCGGAGCATCGTGGCAAAGCTCACAGCATACCCCAAGTGGTGAGCAGCTTCCTGACTTATGACGTCACAGCTCTGCAACCGCTCTACAGCATCCCATCCACTGACAGGCACAATCCCATGATATAGGGCTAAGCTGTACAATAACCCATCCGGTAATCGGTAAATCTCTTGGGTGACGTCATACAGCTTACACTCATCTTCCAGACCAAACGCTAGCCGCAACGCTTCTAGATGTCCAGGTTGTGGATAGGGTCTAGGCGCAACCACGCCTGGATGGTTGTACTCCCAGGCTACAGCACCTCCCAGCATTCTATTCCTAGCTCTGCTCCTGTAGATAGCTGGATCCGCAAGCCATACTGCCTTCTGGCTTACATAACCTTCATATAGCGCTGCATCTCCATACACATAGCAGGTAGCTTCCAGGATATGGGGCAAGTTTTTGTCTATAAGGGCTGCTTGATTACCCGCATTCTTCAGGTAGCATAACATGCCTGCTACAGTCTGTATGAGTGCATACGGCCTATCCGGTCTACCTAGGGGAGTCTTATCCCCTAGGTCCAGCTGGATCCCAGGCTTTACCAGATGAGCTAAGTGGATACCGTATGTCGTGTTTGGAATCTGGGTCTCTCCCAGGTTAATCACCCTGAGGTTGACCAGATGGGTCAGCTGTTTGAAATAAGTCTTGGCAGCTTCTAGATCATCACATGCCTCCATGAGCAAGGCAAACGCTAGCTCTGAATAGGGCGTCATCTGTTCCAAAGCCATAGACCCTAAGCCCATGACAGCGTATTGGCAAGGAGCAGGGCCTAGCTCCTCCTCACTCTCACGATAAAGCCGGGCTAAAAAAGCACGCACTTTTGCGGTTATGTCGTGGAATAGCATGCTACTGCCCTGGATATAGGCTACCTCGTCTTCTGGCCTTGCACCACCCGGTTGGTCCAAGAAGGCTTCTAGCTCAGCGGCTCTTATCTGAGCATCGTCTCTTAGCCATTGGAGTTCTTGTCGATCTATGGCTATCTCTTCTCGTAGCTGTGCTACATCCATCGAGATAGGTACCGGGCCCTTTCTAATTTTTAGCAACGCTGCATAGGCTGAGTGCATTATGTACTGACACATGGAGCTCGGTTCCTTACCTCCACAGACACTCAGTACATGCTGGTAACAAGTAGCCGCATCCGCACAGCGTCGCAGATCTTGCCAGTCTGTACCTGCAGCCTGATGTAAAAGAGCTAGCTGCCGTAGAGCCCCTGCCAAGCTATCTCGCGCATCCGTTGACGCGTGGATAGCAAAGGCTGTATGGATCCGCTGTAGCTCTTCCTGTGCCGCCACACGGGGCTCCATATTATCTCGTGTGCCTGCTACATCTGGGTGCTCTTCTGATGGATCCGATCCATCAGAAGAGCACAATTCCCCAGGCCCTGATTGGATTTGCAATGCTTCTGTAGGTGATAGCAATGGGCCTGCATGACGTATGGCTGCGTTTTGTTGTACCGGAACCAGCCCTACCTCATGTTGTGGATAGGGTGCTATTGGAACTTCTATCAGACAGCTTTGTAGAAAGAATGCGATAAGCAGCCCGAATGATACGCTTTTTTGTTGTCTTAGATTCATAATCAAGATCAAGTTAAGATGCACATGATAGGCCCTATACCACTTCAGACTGATAATCTCCTACCTCTTTTTCTAAGCTCTTTAGCAAGTAGCGGGCCACCGTATCTTCTTGCTCTCTACCTGTTTGACCCAGTTGTTGCTTAATAGCTTGTCTATAATCTTCTAGGTACGTTTCGCGGGTTTTACCTAATTGGACGCCAGCTGCTCGAAAATCCTCATAGTAATGGACCAACAGATAATAAGCGTAATCTAGGACCCTCAGGGATAGGGGGTGGGCAGGATCTAGGCTATTGCGTAACGTTGGGGCTATTGTCACGCGCTCTAACCAACTATACGTAAACACGCTCCCATCATCCCCAAGGGCAAGTGCTTGCTGTAAGTACCGATAGGCTGCTTGCATTTGTTCTGTAGCTAAGAGAAAACTTCCATACCGGGTGCACTGACTGGGTGTCGGTGTATCTTGGGCTACTAACATGCGTTCAAAAGTGTTTTTAGCTTTGACCAAAAAAGCCCTACACAAATCTTCTTGCTCGTCTCGTTTACATTCAACAGCCACTATGTGATAGAGATGCGCCAACGTAAGCGATACCCGAGCCCCCATATGTGTATCCATCTCAATCCCGTGCCGGAGGAGCACCACAGCTATCGCTAGATGACCCTGCCGTATAGCAACGTAAGGCAAAACGCCCAGATTAGACGGGCAGCTGCTAGCCAACCTGCTCGGCTGCGTCATATAACGCCTGAATAGCCCTAGGTAGCTGTTTTGAGCAGGCATGTGCGGAAGTGTCAAATGAGTCATACAATGCTTGACTACCCCCAAGTGCCCGTTGCAGACAGCCATAAGCAATGGGGTAACACCATAGCTGTCAGGGTCATTTACTTTTACCCCCCTCGCTGTAAAATCCTCGACCAGCTTTACATGACCGTTTTGAGCAGCCATGTGCACCGGTGTCCAGCCATCGTTATCAGATATGTCTCCCGGTACCCCCTGCGCTTGCAGATATTGTACCACCTCCAGATGGCCTTGGTAGGCTGCTATATGCATAGGGGTCCAGCCATCATGAGTGCGTATATCTCCCGGTACCCCCTGTGCTTGTAGATATTGTACCACCTGTACGTGCCCGTTGTAAGCAGCACTGTGCAGGGCAGTCCAACCTCTGTCGTCAGGCAAAAGCGCATTTGCCCCCCTGGACAGGAGGTATCGCACTACGTTCTGATGGCCATGGTAAGCAGCTAAGTTAAGCAGCGTCTTACCACGACAGATGGGCTTGTCAATAGCCACCCCATGCGTTAACATCCGTTGTATCATCCCGAGCTGACCGCCACGAACGACTACCCCGAGTAAGGTCATGCGACCTTTGATAGAGATGGGGCGTACCTGCTTTTTTATCCTCAACATTTCTACAAAATGTAAGAGGCTTTGGGCATGATCACCCAATGTGCGATGCACAGCCCCTAGATTCTTTAGAATGTCGACTACAGTGGAGATAGAACGCACATCTGCCTGCTGCATGATTTGTAGTGCCTCTTCATAACACGCGCGGCTTTGGGTATACGCCCTCAAGGCGCTGTGCAGGGTACCTAGTTTGTTCAGTGTACGCACTACCTTCAGATGTGTAGGGCCATACTGCTGCTTCCAAGTGCACAAAACTTCTTCTAGGCATTCACGGCTTTTCACATAGGCCCCCAAGACTTCATAAACAGCACCTAAACTGTTCAGCACCTCGGCAATATCGGGATGCCCATCGCCGTAGACCCGTTTCAAGGCCTGCAATGCTGTCTCCAGGTACCTACAGCTTGTCTTGTGATCTTGTAATTCCTGATAGATCTCGCCTATGTTTTGCAGGAGCGAAGCTACCTGTGGGTTTTCGTCAGCGCACGCCTGTTGTCTTATCTCCAAGGCTTTTTCGAAACACGCAAGGCTCTGGGTGTTATCGTGTCGGGCCTTGTAAACCAGGCCTAGACTACTCAGGGTGTTGACTAAGGCCGGGTGCTTAAGACCGTAGATCCGCTCTCGTATCTGCAAGGCTGCTAGGTAGCATGTAACACTTTGGTCATAATCCGCTAAAAATCCATGCAACGTACCCAAGCTATCCAGGATACTGGCCACACCGGGATGCCTATCCCCACCCACACGCTTCATAATCTCCAACGCGTACGAATGGTACAATAGGCTCTTTTTATAGTTGCCCAAATATATATGGATAGCACCCAAGCTCTCTAGCACACTGGCCACTTCTAGATGATCATCGTTGCTATATGTCTGTCTCAAGATCTGCAACGCTTCTGAGTAATAAGCCAGGCTCTTTTTGTAATTGCCTAGGTTGCTATGCACAGCCCCCAAGTTCTTGAGCGTATGGACCATCACTGGATGTACACCTCCATACACTTGTTTCATAATCTGCAAAGCGATCAGGTAGTACTCGTGGCTCGGGGCATACTCTTTTAAACCTCTATGAGCATTCCCCAGATCGTTTAGCGTGTCCGCTATCCTGGGGTGTATCTTGCCGTGCATCTGCTTCATGATCTGCAAAGCTCCCACATAACACTCGCGGCTCAGGTCATACGCTTGTACATCCCCATGAGCAGCCCCCAGATCGTTTAGCGTACCCGCTACTGCTGGATGCACATCACCGTGTACTTGCTTGTATATCTTCAAAGCCTCTGCATAGCACCGGATGCTTTGCTCCAAGTCCTCCAATTTGCGATGGGCATGCCCTAGGTTACTGAACGTATGAGCTACCTCTGGATGTACACCTCCGTAAAAATGCCTCTCGATCTGCAGCGCTTCTGCATAGCAAACTACATACTCGGCATGCATCCCCAAGGCACCGTAGACACTGCCCAGTTTTTGTAGGGTGATAGCCACAGTAGGGTGCTTATCGCCGTGTAGCCTCTTTTGCCGCATCAAGACTTCTTTGTAGCAGTCTATAGCTTCCTCACACTGTAACAACCTAACGTGCATATCTCCTCGCAGGGTATCATACACATCGTAAAAGCTAAGGGCTTCTTTTTGCAAAGTATCTGCTGGTAGGCTGTGCCATGCAGCTAGCTCTGCCCCATCTGCTTCCATCATTTGTGCGCATAACCCAGGCTCTCCAAAAAATGTCTCCAATTCGCGCCACAGGGATACAGCAGCCCGATAGTGTCTGGACAGGCGGTCGCCTATGCGCCATACCTCTTGCACCAAGCTACGGGGCTTCCGTACACTTGAGCAAAACAACGCTAGGTTTAGTGGGCTCGGCAAGATGGCTACATGATCTCTGCGCTGACCATAATGCAAGTACGTTTTCAGCAGTAGCATAGGGGCAAAGTTTATCGTATATGCTAGGTGATGCACTGCTTCTTGCTTGATAATACCCTGGTCGAATAGCTGCGTTATGGCCTCCCAGCCACTTGCAGGCATTAGGCCATAATACAAGGCTAAGTCACACAGTAGCTGATCGGGCGTTCGGCCAATGTCTTGGTTAGCCTTGTACAAACGCCCCACGCCAAATTGAGGCTCAAAGACCTTTGGGTAGCCAGGCTGCTTAGATGCAGATTCCTCAACGTCTAAATGTCTATAATCCCACGCTACGACGCTGGCTAACATCCTTTGCCCAGCTCTGCACCTGCGGGTAGCTAGGTCCCCAAGAAACGATGCCTTGGCAGCCTCATATTCTTTGTAAAGCGCTGCATCTCCACACACATAGCAAGTGTTTTCCAAAATACAGGGCAAGTTTGGGTCCGTGTCTGCTACTCCGTTCCCGGCCTGCTGCAGATACTGTAGCATACCCGCTACAGTCTGTAGCAATTCGCAGGAGTTATCTGGGCTGCCCAATGGAGTTTTACCCCTGAGGTCAAAATGCATACCTCGCTTGATCAGGTGTTTCAAATGAGTACCATATCTACTATCCGGGATGATGGTTTCACCCAAGTTAATGACCCTAAAGTTGACCAGGTGGGTTAAGCGCTTATAATATATGCGGGCGTCTTCTTGATAGGTACATTCTCCCATAAGCATAGCAAATGCCAGCTCTGAGTAGGGCGTCATCTGTTTTGAGGCCATAGCCCCTAGCCCCATTACGGCATACTGACAAGGAGCTGGACCGAGCTCCGCTTCGCTCTCACGGTAAAGCCGAGCCAAGAAAGCGCTCACCTGCGTAGCTATAGCATGCCATAGGTCTTTACTGCCCTGGATATACGCCTCCTCATTGGCGATCTCTTCCTCAGGCAAGCTGTAGGGGTCGAGTAGTTTTTCTAAATCAGCCACCCTCGCTCTCACATGATCTCTTAGCCATTGCAGTTCTTGTTGATCGCGTGCTACCTCAGCTTGCAGTTTGGCTTTATCTATCCAAACGGGTACTAGAACCTCTCGGATCTTTACTAACCCTTTGTAGGCGGATTGTATATGGCTTTCGCACTCGGGCATTAGGTCCTGGTCTTGGCAGATACTGAGCACATGTTGATAGCATACAGCCGCATCTGTATAGTATCTCAGATCTCGCAGGGTCTTACCCTGTTCCTGGTGTAGCGCAGCCAGCTCAAGTAGCACCTGAGCCAACTTATCTCGGTTAGCTGGTGATTGATCAACTGTAAATGCCGCGTCTGCCTCCCTTAACTTTTGTACACAATCCTGCTCTTGTACTATATACCACGACTTCTCAGCATTTAGGTCCTTACTATCTTGCGTGACTTCCGAGCTCACCCAGGATAATGACTGATACAACGTATCAAAACTGCAGGATAGTGCATTGGATAGGCGCCGTCGTGTGGCTTCTAGCGAAGACTGCGGTGTGTCTACATCGCTTTTGATTAAGCTGGGTTGTAGCAGCGCGGTAAGCCCTACTACTTCCTGTTGCCGTGACCTCTCTAGAGAAGAACGCGGTGTACCTACATGGCTTCTGGCTAGGCTAGGTTGTAGCGCAGCCAGCCCTACTCCTTCCTGCTGCCGTGGCCTTTCTAAAGAAGAACGCGCTGTGCCTACATAGCTTCTGAATAGGTTGGGTTGTAGCGCAGCCAGTCCTGCTACTTCCTGTTGCCGTGGCCTTTCTAAAGAAGAACGCGGTGTACCTACATCACTTTTGATTAAGCTAGGTTGTAGCGCAGCCAGTCCTACTACTTCCTGTTGCCGTAGCCTTTCTAAAGAAGACCGCGCTGTGCCTACGTCACTTTTGATTAAGTTGGATTGTGGCGCAGCCAGTCCTACTACTTCCTGTGGATGTTCTGTTGTCGGGTCTTCTATCCCACAGCTTTGTAAAAAGAGTGCGATAAGCAGCCCGAATGATAAGCTTTTCTGTTGTCTTAACTTCATAATCAGGTTTATATTACTGGGTTAACAGCCATGCCATGGCTGTATCAATTTTAGGTTAAGTCTGGCTTGCATGTTACCAAACTCTTCCTCACAAGTCAAGAGTGACTCTTTATTCATTGTACAATACGTAGCAGCCAGCCTTACGGACAAACGATAGCCAGTGCTACCGAGGCATGGAGCCTTGGCAAGCTACAGCTCTGCATATACATAAACCTAGGCCACGACCAGACCTGCGCTAAAAAGCGCTACAAAAAGTGATATGGCAATGCCTAATCGTTCAAGAGCACCATTCAGCTCGATAGAAGATCCAAGACGCATAGTCAATACACCACTTTGTAGGAGGGCAGGTACAATAGCCATGAAAAGCCACTGCCATACAGTGCTGTAGTGCTGCACCGTAAACAAAACCGTTAGCAACACGGCCAGGCCAAGTAAGAGCCATTGATAAGCGATGGCTCCCCACCTACCCATACGTACAGCCAACGTCTTTTTGTCGATTTGCTTATCGAGCGCCAGGTCACGTATATTATTCAAATTCAATACAGCCGTTGCCAAACAGCCATAGCCCATAGCAGGCAGCGCATAAGTCCAGCGCCACTGGTGGGCGTGCAAATATACAGTGCCCAGCACACCTATCCCACCAAAGAACAGTAGAACGGCCAAATCTCCCCAACCTGCATACCCGTAGGGTCGCGGACCCACAGTATAGGTAATAGCCGCTGCGATAGCCACCAGGCCCAAGGCAGCGAAGGTTAGCCAAGCCGTGTAGGATAAACAAGATACATAGAGCAGTGCCGCACCACTCAGTAGGGCGATACAGCTCGAGACCCCAATGGCTTTTCGTAGCTGTTGGAGGTTGATACTGCCGTCACGCGGGGTAGGATGTAGATGGACATAGGCACCTACGTTAGCGCCACGCAGGCTATCGCCATAGTCATTGGCTAGATTGGCTATGATTTGGAGTGTTATGGCTGTAGATGCAGCCAGCAGGTAGGTGGGTAGGTGCCATTGTCTTTCCCAGATGGCTAGGGCAGTGCCCAGGGTGATGCTGTTCAGGGCTAGGGCAGTGCTAGGGAAGCGGGTGGCCCTGAACCAGGTTTTGATAAGCGAAGAGGGCATGGGTTTTGAGATGTTGGTTTTGATCTCTACATCCTTTCCGGCACTTCAACTCCTAACAACCCCATAACCCTTTTCAGCGTTCGGGCCACGCAAAACGCAATGCAAACCCGAACCCGCTGCTTCGCTACATCCCCTTCATGTAAAATCGACACCTCCGCATAAAACCGATTGAACGCCTTGGCCAGGTCAAACGCATACTGGGCCATAATAGAAGGATCTAGCCCATCTGCAGCCTCGCGTATCTTGGATGGCAACATACCCAACCCATTGATCAAAACCCGTTCAACAGACACCAACGGCGTAGCCACATCTGTCGGCAAAACATCGACAGCGACCCCCTTCTCCGGTGCTTTGCGCAATACCGCCGCAATGCGCGCATACGTATACTGGATAAATGGGCCGGTATCACCCTGAAAGTCAATAGAAGCTTGCGGGTCAAATAATAACCGTTTCTTACTATCTACCCGCAAGAGAAAATACTTCAACGCCCCCAAAGCCAACATACGATAGAGACGCTGGGCCTCTGCAGATGAGAAGTCTTCAATCTTACCCAACCGCCGAGTATGTGCTTCAGCCGTATCCGTCATCGTATCCAACAGCTGATCTGCATCCACCACTGTACCTTCCCTAGATTTCATCTTGCCAGTTGGCAAATCCACCATACCGTACGAGAGATGTACCAGCTGAGACGCATAAGGCCGACCCAACCGCTTCAGGATCTTGCTTAAGACCGAAAAGTGATAGTCCTGCTCATCCCCCACCACGTACATAGACTTGTCAAAAACATAATCCTGATAACGCACATCCGCTGCTCCCAAGTCCTGTGTCAGGTACACAGCAGTTCCGTCAGACCGCAGCACAAGCTTCTCATCCAGCCCCTCATCCGATAGATCAACCCAGACAGATCCATCCGATCGCTGGTAGAAAACACCCTTAGCCAACCCTTCAGCCACCATTTGCTTGCCCAGCAAATAGGTTTGCGACTCGTAGTAGGTCTTGTCAAAACGGATACCCAGCCGCTGGTAGGTACTGGCAAATCCCGCATAGACCCACCCATTCATCTTTTCCCACAAGGCCATCACGTCTGGGTCATGAGTCTCCCATCGCTGCAACAAAGCTTGCGCTTCCTGTAGTATGGGGGGTGGGCTAGAACCTGGCACTACTTGCCGCTCCTGTTTGTAGGCCCGGTCAAATTGGACGTAATAGTCCCCTACAAAATGATCTCCCTTCAGGCCGGCAGAAGCCGGGGTGGCCCCATGGCCCCACCGTTGGTAAGCTACCATAGATTTACAGATGTGAATCCCCCGATCATTGACCAAGCTGACAGCGTAGGTTGTATAGCCAGCCGCCTGTAAGATCTGGGTTATGGCATGACCAATACAATTATTACGCAGGTGGCCTAGGTGTAGGGGTTTGTTGGTATTAGGAGAAGAAAACTCAATGACCACGCGTTGGCCGTTGCCAGGCATAGAGCCAAAATTGAGATCTTGCTGTATGTGCCGCAGCTGTGCCAACCAGACAGTATCCTGTACAGATAGATTCAAAAAACCTTTCACCACATGAAAGTCCGCCACCACATCTGTGTATGTTTTCAACCATTTTCCTAACTTGTGGGCGATGTCTTCGTAAGATGTGCGGCAAGTGGCCACAAACGGAAACGTAGCCAGCGTGTGTGTGCCTTGAAACTCTTTACGGGTAGGCTGCAGCCGAATACGGGATAGCGGGATAGAAACTTCAAACAGCACTTGAAAAGCCCGCTGCAGATTTTCTTGCAATTGTTGCCGGATGTCCATGCCCACAAAGCTACTCGGTTGGTAGCTATTGCCATACAACGGGCTATTCTATACCGATCGGGCATGCCAAAAAGCCCATCATTTGAGGCCTTGAGATAGGTGGCACAGTGGTTGTGGTACACATACATTTGCAGGGGTATAGCCCAATAACGTAGACTTTTTACATGGGAGCCGACATAGAAGCCATGAAGCGATACGTACCTAACGTACTGACCCTACTCAACCTAACCAGCGGTAGTATCGGGGTGATCTTAACCTTAAAAGACAACCTGATCTATGGAGCCTTGTGCATTAACCTAGGGGCTCTTTTTGACTTTTTAGATGGTCTACTAGCCAGGTCCTTTTGTTATGCTTCTGATTTTGGCAAGCACCTGGACTCCCTAGCTGACTTAATCAGCTTTGGGTTCTTACCTAGCGTCATTATGTATACCCTCATAGAGCTACAGACGCACTCTGTACACCTGCCCTACATGGCCCTGCTCATCACGCTTTTCTCAGCCTTGCGCCTAGCTCGGTTTAACCTAGACGATGCTCCTCTGGAGACTTTTGTAGGATTACCCACGCCAGCCAATGCCATTTTCATCAGCACCTTACCGTTCATGATGACCGATGACCACCATTCTTGGCTGAGCACATGTTTTACCCATACGTACACCCTCGTAGGCACAGTCATCATCAGTTCCATACTCCTGATGGCCAACATTCCCTTTATGGGATTAAAATTCACCACATACGCTTGGCATCCCAACCGCACCCGCTACATATTGCTACTCACTGGCGGCCTACTTATCGCGCTGCTACGGGTTGAGGGCATTATACTCAGCTTCTTTCTATACGTTTTGTACTCAGGGCTTTCGCAGCATCTAATCAAGGAGAATCTCAAATAGCCCATGGATACTGTTAGGCTAGATAGATCCCTACCCCCCTTACCCCAATCGATCCAGGACATCACATTTACCTGGCCCGAACGCATGCAGTTGCCATCAGGCATGCCCTGCTTTTTTCTCAACAGTGGTCAGCAACCCATCGTCAAGCTGGAAGTACTATTTGCATCAGGCAGCTGGTACGAGGCAGTACACGGCGTAGCCTACTTCACAGCCAAAATGTTACGCATGGGTACCCGGACCCGAACAGCCCAGCAGATAGCCGCTTATCTCGACTACTACGGCGCTGATCTATCTATCCAGGTCAACCCTGATCATTGCAGTTTGGCATTAACCGTGTTAGCCAAGTACCTCACCCCTACCCTAGCCTTGCTTACCGAACTACTGCTAGAGCCCACCTTCCCGCCAGCTCAGCTAGATCTTTTGAAAAACTTAACGCTACAGCATCGCAAGATCAAGCTTGAAAAGCCCAACTATGTAGCTCGCAAACGGTTTAGAGAAGCCATTTTTGGCAAGGCGCATCCGTATGGGCACAAACTGACGGCCGAAGAGATCCAGGCAATTGTGCCGGAGCAGCTACATCAGTACCATCAGCAGCACCTATTGGCTGATGGTCAGATATTGATCAGCGGCCAGGTCAGTCAGGAGCATCTACGCGCTGTAGACGACCATTTTCAGCATCTACCTATACAACCAGCCGCTGTGGTAACGCATCCAGAGCTTGTAAAACAGGCTACGCGAGACCGGATAGCCATTAAGGAAAATAGCTTACAAAGCGCCATACATATAGGCAGGACGTTATTTACCAAACAGGCGCCGGACTACTTAGGTATGCATTTTGTGTCTGTGTTGTTAGGCGGTTATTTTGGATCGCGGCTCATGCGTAACATTCGGGAAGAGAAGGGTTACACCTATGGCATATACAGTCACTTGACAGCTCAGAGGCACATGACGCACTTGTACATAGCCACCGAGGTTATGCAAGCTTTCACGGAGGAGACCTGTCGGGAGATCTACAGAGAGGTGGAGGTATTACAGACTGAAAAGGTGGCACAGAGCGAGTTGGAGCAGCTTCGCAGCTACATGATGGGGCATTTTTTAACGACTGTACATCATCCTTTTGGCATTATGGAGCGGTTTAAGGGGGCGCATTTACATGGCTTGGATAGGGGTTTTTACGATCGGTTTTACGATACGGTTTGCGGCATTAGTTCAGAGGATATTCGGCGGTTAGCGAGTGAGTATTTAGATCGGGGTAGTTTGACAGAGGTCGTAGTAGGGTGATTGGGAGAAGGGGTGGTACTTTTTTGCTACGAGCAGGGCGAGGAAGGATCAGGTATCTGGGCCTCTGTCGTTTTATGAAGCTGTGAGACCGTTGCATAACTTAGTATTCACTACCTCCGGTGCCGATTTTGGACGACTTTACCCCAGAAGTTGGCCTTTTACACACTATTGGGGCTATTTTTTACTGTCTCGGTAGCCTAAATTGGGCTTTAAGTACATACTTATCCTCTTGTTACAGTCCTACAGGCTTGCAGGATCTAACAGACGAGGTAGACGATACAGGTTGTACGAAAGCGCTTCCAGTATGTGCTGCGTATGTGCCTTCGCTAGCCCTACGTAACGACATACACCACCTTGGAACCAGCGCTTGATGCTGCCAAATACCCGCTCTATTTTGTATCGGCGTAACCCTATCAGCTTGTTTCTTAAACGTGCTCGTCTGCTCAGTTGGTTCCCACGAGTGCCCTTCATCTGGATCCTGTTCGTAGCCTTGATTGGATAAGTATGAGGCATTTGAGGCACTTGCATAGCCCTTGTCTGTGTATACACTCGTTCCTCTGGATAGACCTTCTGTAGCCTCTAAGCAAGATTCCAGGTACTTGGTCTCATGAGCTTTGGCTGTGCTGCTCACAACGGAAAGTACTAAGCCTGTTTGCTCATCTGCCGTGTAGTGACGCTTGTAACCGTAGCGCAATTTACTCCCTTTCTTTACCCAGATGGCTTCTTTGTCTCCACCGGAACCAGCAGTCGATTTAACAGCTGCTACTTCTCCATCCGTAGATACTTGCTCTGCCTGGCCTCCTTTGGGCTTACGAGGAGAGTCTGTGATCGAGGCATCAACCAGTACTCCCTTCTTCATCTGCAGACCTCGAGCAGCTATTTGGGCATTAAAAGCTTGTAAGATCAACTCGTAGCCGTTTTTCTCTGTGAGTTCTGTTCTAAATCGAGACAGCACACTGTGATCGGGAACATCATCTTCTAATCTTAGGGAGCAAAAGTTCATGAAGCTAAGCCTATCTTTAACTGCATCTTCTACTTCATAGTCACTTAAGCCATACCAAGTTTGTAAAAGGCTCATTTTGAAGAGTACGAGAGCGGGATAGGCCTTTCTGCCGGTTGTACTCTTGCCTCTTGAATAGTGCTCGTTGAGTAGTTGATCTATTTTATCCCAATCAGTAAATTGATCAATCTTCTGTAGGAAGTGCTTCCTGTTAATTCTCTTCTTCACATATTCCTGTGTAGGTGAAGATTGGCTGTAATCTTTGGTATTCATGATGTAGGCTAACGGTTAGAAGTTAATGGTAGTTAATATAGTATGGAGCCAACCTACGGAATACTAAGGGATTTCACAACGGTCTCAGAATGTTACTTGAAGTTAAATGAGCAACAACGGGTCAAAAGCGAAGAAATGCAAGATCAGTTGATGCAACATGAAGCCATGTTGCGATGGGTGAAAAAGCCTATTGCACTGAACGACCTGTTCAAGAGCAGAAGTCTGCAACCCGATGGGCCCAAAAAGGAGATCCATAAAGTGCTCCTCACAGGCGAGGCCGGCACAGGTAAAACATCGCTAACTAAGAAAATAGCTTATGCTTGGTCCATAGGCGAGTGGGGGCAAGAATTTCACGTTGTATATCTGCTTCCTATCAGAGCGTTGCTAGCCGATAAGTACGACAATAAAGGCAACTATCGTACAGAAAGCACCGTGGCTACAGCTATTACTAACGAATGCTTTGCAGGTACGCGTACTGAGAAAGAGTTTTTAGCCCTACGGGACCGGGTTGCTACCTCTTTGGGACAAGCCACAACTTTGGTCATTCTAGATGGGTTAGATGAACAGTTCGGGGTTAGTAAAAACATACTCCAGGCAGCTAAAGCTGGCAAGCATAAATTGCTCCTTACTTCCAGACCCTACAGCATAGAAACAGAAAGGAGTGTAGTAGATATAGAGGTAGACAACATAGGTTTCAATACAGAACAACGAGACAATTTTATTAACTATCTCCTGGCAGACCCTCCCCTGGCTACACGTCTTATCTCCTTCATTCAAGCCCAAAAACTACAAGCTATGGCTAGTATACCTGTCAATCTGAAGATCCTCTGCACCTTGTGGAAAAGAAGTAGATCTAAGCTAGATGAACCTGGCACCTACATAGGGCTATCTATCCTATATCGCAAACTGGTTAACCATGTATGGGACCGTTTTGCATACGAAACTGGCAAGCAAGGCGATCATCATTCTGTAAGAGCTTACAGATCTAATGATATGGGTAAGCAAGACATATTCCAGGACTTGGAGAAGATAGCTCTAGCTGGGCTACAGGAGGGCAAGTTAATCATAGATAGGTACAGCATTCAGGAGATATTAGGAGATAAATCGCCCTCTCATCTTCTGGAAGATGCTGGATTTTTGCTCTTGCAGAAGGTAGAACAGCAGTATCAGTTTCCCCATCTCACTTTCCAAGAGTACTTCGCAGGTAGGGGATTAGCTAGGCAATTTCTGACAGGCGATAAAAAGACTGTTATTAAATTCTTAAAGCATCATATGTATATCCCTAATTACAGACGTACGTTAGCCTTTATGTCAGGAGAAATAGTGAAAGGTATGGCTAGAGAAACTAACCCCATAGTTGCGAATAACCCAGATGCAAAAGGTATAATACCTATTCAAGCTTTACTACAATTGATAGACGAATTTCCCAAAGAATTACTAGGTCTTCAACACCTCATACTACAACTTAGGTTACTTAACGAATGGCTGCTAGTCGAAGATGAAGATGAGAAAGACGAGACACTTCCAGCTCTAGAAAGTCAGTTTCAGTTGGGTCAAACCTTAAGTACTTGGGTTGAAAGAGGACTTCATCAGTACGATAGATATGAAGCGCCTACCCAAGTGATATACGAAACGCTACAAAGTCTACTTGCAGAGGCCAGAGGTGTAGCTAAGCACTACGGAGGTAGATTATTGTCTCCGATACTGAACGCCCTCAAGGATAGTGACTTTGATGTTCGTAGGTCTGCTACAGAAGCCTTGAGAATCTTGATAGAAGAAGGGGCTGATGTAAAAAAAGCATTGCCCTTTGTTGTCAATGCCCTCAAAGACACCCACTCAGATGTTCGCAGAGCTGCCTGCGAGGCTCTAGGAGATTTACTAGAGAAAGGCACAGCTATCAAAGAAGTGATAGCTCATATGCTAAAAGACCTCGAGGATAGTCACGCTCCTACTCGCAGAGCTGCCATAAATTCCTTAGGAGTCTTAGCAAAGCACGGTGAATCAGCAGGAGAAATGTTACCCCATATGCTGAGCGCCCTGCAGGATAGCGATCGGACTGTTCGCGGCGCTGCCATAGAGGCCATAGAAATCTTAGTCAATCAGGGTACAACAGTGCAAGAACTGGTTTCCCCTATGCTAAACGCCCTCAAAGATAGCGACGTTCATGTTCGCAGTGCTGCTAGAAAGGTACTCTTAACCTTGATAGCAAAGGGTGCAACAGTGGAAGACGTTTTGCCCTCTGTAATGTGCATGCTCAGGGATGATCACGCTGACATGCACAAGGTTGCCATGGAAATTCTAAAGCCCTTGATAGAGAGGAGCACAAAAGTAGACGAAGTACTACCTACTATGCTGGAGGCGCTCAAGGACAGCCACGCTCATGTTCGTGGGGTTGCTATAGAGGTCCTGGGTATTTTAGCAGGGCAGAGCGCAAAGGTAAAAGAATTGTTACCTCCTATGCTGCTCGCTCTCAAGGATAGCAACTCTTTTGTCCGCAGGTCTGTCAGACAGGCCTTAGAGCCCTTGGTGCAGAAGGGTGTAACAACAACAGAAGTTCTGCCCTTCGTCTTGGACGCTTTGGGAAATAGTGACAATGATGTTCGCCGTGCTGCTGTAAACTCTCTAATGATCTTAGCAAAACAGGGCGCTTCAACTGAAGAAGTATTACCCACTATCCTACGTACCCTCAAGGATAGTAATTGGTCTGTTCGCAGTGCTTCCATAGAAGTCCTAGGGGTCTTAGCAGAAACGGGTGCCGATATAAAAAAATTGTTGCCCCTTATACTCGATGCGCTAGAGGATAGTCACTCCGATGTTTGCAGGGCTGCTATAAAGGTCTTAGCGATTTTAGCAGATCAAGGAGCATCAATACAAGAAGTGCTACTTCATCTCCCAAACACGCTCAAGAGTAATGACTGGCATGTTCGCAGTGCCTCTTTAGAGTTGATAGGCACCTTATTAAATAGGGACGCATCCGCACAAGAAATGTTACTGTCCCCTGTCCTAGACGCCCTTGCAGATAGTCACTTTGGGGTTCGTAATGCTGCCATAAAGGTCCTGCTGATCTTAGTAGAAAAAGGAATAGCAGTGCAAGAAATGCTATCCCATATTCTAGCCGCTCTTGGAGATGATGAGGATGAGGTTCGCAAGGTTGTCTTAAAATCTCTAGGAGATTTAGCAGAAGAGCATATATCCACGCAAGAAATACTATCCCATATTTTGTATGCCTTCGAGGATAATCGCTATAAAGTGCGCAGGACTGCTATACAGGCTTTGGGCATTCTAGTGAATCGAAGTGTGGTAGGTAGAGATGTGCCAGGCATTATTCTGAACGCTCGCAAGGACAGTCATTCTGTCGTTCGCAGGGCTGCTATAGAAGCTCTATGGATTTTGGCAGAAAAGAACGTGGAGGCAAAAAAAGTATTGCCTGCCATTATGAGTACGCTTAATGATAGTGATTCTTATGTTCGTAGCACCGCTAGCAAGGCTTTACGGACCTTAGCAGAAAAGGGCATAGCAGTCAAAGAACTACTACCCCTTATGCTAGATGCGCTCACGGATAGCAACCCTTATGTCCGTAAGACTGCCCTAACAGGCTTGGGGGTCTTAATAGAGCAAAACAAAGCAAGGCTGTTAAAAGAAGTTCTGCCTAGTGTCCTGAACGCCCTTCAGGATAAGGACCCCGATGCTCGGTATGCTGCTATAGAAACGTTGGGGAAAGTATCCACTCGAGACCTCATCGATTACTATTGGGAAGAAAAAGAGGAAAGTATCATTCCTTTTTTAGTCCCCAGGCTTTATGAAGCCGCTCTTACAGTAGGAGACGGTAGATCAGGCTCAAAAAAGATAACGCTATATGCCAGTACAGGTAAGGTGATCAGCTGGAAAGGATCTGCAGAAGAAGTGGAAGATCTGACGAGGCTTCTTGCAAGTACTGCGCCCTATTTTGACAAAAAGTAATATCAGATAACCCATTTTAGGATACAGAATTTAACGAATTATGGAAAGAGCCAATCAAAGAATTGTAGCACGGGGGCTACTTGTATCGATGTTTTTACAGAGTTGTGGGGTAGATGTGCCGGTAGGGCAGTTTAAGGATGAGGAATCTGTCACGGTAAAAGCTACAATGGTTCTGGAAAGAGCTGAGGGATCATCCGGGCCTCCAACAATGCATTTAGAATCATTTCTTACAACTGTAGCAAGTTCGCCGGCGCCATCCGAAAGTTATGAGGATCATGCCCCTACTGAGCCTGGCTTTCGAGATATACCCCCTGCAGTTTTGCTTCACCATGTAGGGCACAGTGACATTACATCTACAAAACAGCTAGTAAAAGCTTATAATACTGCTCAAGATCGGGAACAACGTCAAGCTTTGCATGAGTGGCTCAGAGCTTATGTCAAATGGTTTGCTCATAGTCAGGCGCAGACTTTAGACGACCAGCAGATACAAGAGTATACGCATCTGTCTCGCATAAAACCCGTTACAGGGGAAGATCAAGCTCTACTCTATCAATATTTTACCAGCTTGGCTATGAAAGTTGAGCAAAACACCTTTGGGGACAAGCACCTCATTGAAGCTTTCGAGGATGTGCTACAAACATTGTCCCCATTCGTTTTCGGAAAACGTACCGATGAGCTCATTAGTGTAGGCATTTGCCTACTAGACAAGATTAGACCAGCAGATACCGAATTCTCAAAAGTCAACTATCCCAAGCACGGCGCTATACTTACAACGCTGTACACTACCCTACTACTCATTAGAGAGCTAGATACAGAAGGTTGGTCCGACAGCGAGGGTGGACTTTATCAGGACTTTCAAGAGGAAGTTTTGGCTATAAAAAAAGTCAGCAGGTATTATCCCGTCACCTACTACAGCTATCTGCTCAGCAAGAGCTTGGAAGCTCTAAGGGTCTCTAATGCCCGGTTAGGCGTCAAGGTATGGCAAGGAATTAAAGCTTTAGCAAGATGCTATGACGTAGGTCGTAAGCTGGTTGACCTAGGTCGTGTCCCCTGTCGTTTTTAGTTTACTTTTGTGCTAGTTAAACCCAAATACGTAAGCTTATGCCTGAATACATACTAGCCAGAGATCAATTTCAACGTATCGAACATCTTTTACCTGGAAGAGAAGGGTCCCCAGGGGGTACAGCCAAAGATAACTACCTCTTTTTGAACGCCATTCTCTACATCTTGAAAAACGGAACACCATGGAGACAGTTACCTGAAGAGTATGGGTATTGGAAAAATGTCCACAAAAGATTTTCCCGTTGGTGTAAAAGCGGTGTATTCAACATTATTTTAGAGGCATTAGCTAAGGAAAAGGACAAAAGGGCACAAATGCTTCTACTAGACAGCAGTGTTGTACGTGCCCATCAGCATGCAGCTGGTGCTTCATCTCCTGTAGGCGATGAAGCCCTGGGCCGTTCTAGAGGTGGTTTTAGTACTAAGATACACGCCTCAGTAGACGAAAACGGATGCCCGCATAAGCTGTTTTTAAGTGGAGGCCAGGTCCATGATAGCCAATACGCGTCTAACTTGCTACAAGATAGCGCTGCCTCGTATGTATTGGCAGATAAGGCGTATGCCAGCGACAAGATCGTACAACAAATAAAGAATATGGGCAGTACAGCCGTGATACCGCCACATCAAAGTTCGAAGACAGCACGTCCTTATGACCGCGGGTTATACAAGCGTAGGAACGTGATAGAGCGTTTTTTCAACAGAATGAAGCAATACCGTGGCGTATCAACACGCTATTCGAAGCGCGCGGCGAATTTCCTGGGTTGTGTACAACTGGTTTCTATCATGATCACGCTAGCAATCTAAGGACTGGGGACACGGCCTAGTTGACTGGTCCAATAGCTTCTGTAAGCCTCCTGAAAAGCCTTCTATAGCACCTGTCGCTAATAGGCGTATTAGACTCTCGCATTCATCGGAATCTACTTGTAGCTTCTGAGCCACCCATTCTAACAATCGTTCCTCATAGATCCGTTTTACTTCATGGTTAGGTATCGCCAACTCATATTCCTCTTCCACCACCATGCCAGAGCCTGCACGTGGACTCAGATAGCCGCTGAACAGCATCAGACTCCGCATCCCTACTAGGCCGTGTCCCCAACCATTAGATTGCTAGGGTGATCATGATAGAAACCAGTTGTACACAGCCTAGAAAATTAGC
>JBCBRR010000004.1:23718-29657 GCA_039819605.1 Bacteroidota bacterium
GTAGGCTAACGGTTAGAAGTTAATGGTAGTTAATATAGTATGGAGCCAACCTACGGAATACTAAGGGATTTCACAACAGTCTCAATTTCTCACCCCGACCCCTCTCAACCTCATCCCAAAAATTGCCCCATCTCCTCCTCGTGCACCTGATAACGTACAATCTTCTTCTCCTCAAACGCCGCCAAGGGCACCAACTGCACCCCCCGCCTCACATAAGCAGGCACAGCCAAATACTCCCGTAACATCTCTTCACTGAGCACAGACCCTTTTTGCGTAGCTAACTGTGACACTCGCTCCTCAGCCCGCTGCTGAAAGTACTGCCGTTTCTGGTCGAATTCACTAAAAGGGAAAGATAATTCTTCAGGCCGAACTACATCACTCACGTATGACTTCCCTATACTGCCAAGGTGCGGTTTGGCAGTAGCTTCTACCTTACAGGTGCTGGATAACCCCTTTGCAGCCGTAGACTGCCCAGTGGCCGAAAATAAATGTGCCTGCTGGGTTGAAGCCACAGGCTTAACTGACCCCTGCGGGTAAACTGCCGCAGTAGGATCTACTTCCCTTTCAAATCCCGTAGCAATGACGGTAACACGTATGGCTTCCCGTAACCCATCCTCAGAGCTATGTCCAAAGATCATCTCCGCATCTGTACCTACCTGGTCCTGGATATAGTCCGTAATGGTCATCAACTCGTCCATGTGTAACTCAGCCTGACGACCGGAAACAATGGAAAGCAAGATCTTCTTAGCCCCATGAATATCCTTATAGTCCAACAACGGCGAGGATAAAGCTAGCTCAGCCGCCCGCAGGGCTCTCCCTTCCCCTTCAGCCTCGGCTGACCCCATCACAGCTGCCCCCGCTTTCTTCATCACGGTTTTCACATCCTCAAAATCCACATTCACATAACCCGGGACCGTAATGGTCTCAGCAATGCTCTTCGCCGCTGTGGTCAACACGTTGTCGGCTTGCTCAAAAGCATTCCCAATGGATAAATTGCCCAAAACGGCCCGCAAGCGGTCATTCAGGATTACTAAGACAGTGTCGCAGTGTTGCTTGAGCTCTTTGATACCTTCCTGGGCCTGTAAGAGTTTCTTCCTGCCCTCGAAAGAGAAAGGCTGGGTAACAATCCCTACAGTTAGGACATCCAACTTGCGAGCGATACTAGCAATCACCGGCGCTGCACCTGTACCGGTACCACCCCCCATACCGGCTGTAACGAAGAGCATTTTTGTGCCATCACTGAGCATCTCCTCAATTTCTTCTTTGCTCTCAATGGCGGCATTTTTGCCCACCTCTGGGTTAGCACCTGCCCCCAACCCCCCCGTGAGGTTAATCCCAATCTGCAGCTTGTGCTGTATGGGGCTCCCTTTCAAAGCCTGCTTATCGGTATTGCAAACTACAAACGAGACATCCTCAATGCCCCGCTTGAACATGTTATTAACGGCATTGCTCCCTCCACCGCCTACCCCAATCACCTTGATGATCGACCTGTGATGGGTAGGTAAATCAAATCTGTGTGTATGCTCGCTCATAGGTCACCTGGGTAAGATTGTGGGCTCACACTTCATAGTCATCGATAAGCAGCCCTTTGGTCTTGTCTAAGATCTTCTTGAAGAATTGCCCGCCTTTCTTAGCGGCTTTCGAGTCTCTTTTTGCTAAGGTAGCTGCATCCATAGCCGTAACCACATGCTGATGGGCAGCCTGCTCTGGCGTAGGCGGCAGGCCAGCTAACATCAACCCCGTAAGGGTAGCGTAGGATGGATCTTGCAGGTCACCTACTGCGTGGGGGGTAGGATATTCACTGGGACAGCCCACACGCGTATCTAACCCCGTCACATACTCAAAGAGTTGCTTAATGTGCTGCAGTTTGGACCCGCCCCCTGTAATGACCACCCCAGCAGCTAGCTTGTCTTGAAAGCCGGAGAGTATGATTTCCGTATGAATCAGCTCGATAATCTCTGCCATGCGGGCCTCGATAATACGGGCTAAGTTGGCTATACCAATTTCCTTGGGGGGACGATTTCTGAGCGTAGGTATAGTAACTACTTCGTGCGGATGAGCTTGCTCGACAATGGCTTTGCCAAATTTATCCTTCAGTAGCGCAGCTTGATAGTTCATGACCTGGCAGCCCGCTTTGATATCACTGGTAATGCTATCGCCCGCTATTGGGAGAATGGCTGTGTGACACAGCAACGCATCGTGAAAGATACCCACGTTGACACTCCCACTCCCAATATCTACCAAGCATACCCCTACTTCCTTTTCTTCTTCGCTAAGTATCGACAGGCTAGCCGCCAGCGGCTCCAAGATCAGATGGTCCACCTCGAGGCCCGCTCTCCGGACACATTTATATATGTGGTTAATGGTGCGGGTCTGTGCCGTGATGATATGAAAGTCGGCTTCTAGCTTGACGCCGGTCATACCTACCGGATCTCGAATGCCTGGCTCATAGTCAACGCAATAGCTTTGGGGGATCACATGGATGATCTCGTGACCGGGTGGCACGACAGTTCGGTACATATCATGGGTTAGCTTGCGCACATCGGCTACTGTGATTTCTTCGTCCGTGGCTTCTCGCGTTATGCTACCCCGGTGGATCGTGCTCTTCACATGCCTTTCGGCAATCCCCACGTTGGCGATGCGAATGTCTATACCCGAAGTTTCTTCGGCTTGCTGAATAGCGCGGGTAATGGCATGGGTAGCCTTATCTAAGTTGGTGATCTTACAGCTCATGATACCCTCAGCAGGTGTCTGCCCCACTCCCAGTATGGATAAGCCGTTGTCCTGATCCAGCCGGCCGACCAGTACACAGACCTTAGCAGTGCCAATATCGAGCCCTACGATAATCTTTTCATGCTCCATGGTTACGGGTTATTCGCAGACGATCTGCCCTTTAAATTCCAGATTGACCCGCTGGTACGTATTCCAGCCTTTATGTAGGAGGACCACGGTATAAAAAGCGTGCAGCTTTTGCAACTTTTCTTGGACACGGTCAGGCCTGCCGAAATATACTTTTTGCTTGCTGATTTGTGTAGTTAACACCAATTTATTTCGCTCGTCAATCTTGATATGGGCAATTTGGGCACGCCAAAAAGGATCTTGATCGATGACATTGAGCACTTTCAACAACGATGGTCCATGGGCACTGTTTTGCAGATGGCCTTTATGGGCCACGTGTTTCTCAGCACTGACCAGCATAACCCGGGCTGTATATGTGTCAGATAAAGGTAACAGTTCACCATATTCGTCAATATACAAGTCAGCACCTGCCCGGCACGGGTCGAGCCACCTGGCTACAGGTCGTTTGGGTAGTATCCATACCTTGAGCCTGCCTTTCCAGGTTTTGTAGAGGGTGCTGTGCCTGACAAAACTATGGGCGTCCACACTATTTTTCAGCTTCCGCAAAGCTACTCTACCTAGGGTATTGCCGAGAATACAGGTAACGTGGGCCTCCTGCAGGCGCTGGCAGAGGGCGTTCTTTTCTACAAACTCACAGTGCCGGCCCGGCACAACGTGCACATCAATGGCTTGGCAACTTCTGAGCTGCCCGCGCTTTTCCGTCCACACAATGCTACTTAATAACATCACACAACCCAAACCCAGGCTACTTATTTTTAGCCAAGTATGCAGTGTTTGGGTCAATCTCCTCATAAATGTATGGATTACGTAACTTTACACTGTACAGGAATCTAGCCCCATAAAAATATCGGACAGGCTAACTTGTGTGAGCAGAAGTTCAAGATAGCATCTTTCAGGTTTCTTTAATACAAGCCTGTAGGGGCTACAGCGTGCCTAGCGCATAATTATGAGATATCGTTCCCCTTTGGGCATTCTACTTATCTGCCTAGGCATGGCCACGCCAGCAGCCCCGCAGGGCGAGATCTTACCCAGGCATGTGATGGTCAGCATATTGGTACACACAGAGCTAGCAAATGCCTGGGTCCTCAGCCAAGATCATCTTAGCCCAACGGAGGCAGACACTCTCCTATGTGCGCACATGCAAAGACTCTGCGACACCCATCAGATTACTCTAGCCAGCTTTCAGCAGAGCTATGCCTATTACGGGCAACATCCAGCGTGGATGCAAGAGCTTTACGGTTGGGTGGTCGTAGAATTGGAAAAACTACTGGCTCAGGCCGATTAGTGCTAGGTACAGGCATCGAGCACCCGACGGATTAGGTATCTATACGGCAATCGGAGCTTTGATAGCAGGATAGGGGTGGTAGTTTTCCAACGCAAAATCTGTATAGGCAAAGCCAAAGATATCTTGTACAGCTGTATTGAGTTTCATGATCGGCAGGGGTCGTGGGGTGCGTGTCAGTTGTAGAGCGGCTTGTTCCAGATGATTGAGGTATATGTGTGCATCCCCCAGCGTATGTACAAAATCTCCTAGGCCCAGATGACAGACTTGTGCCACCATCATGGTGAGCAGAGCGTAGGAGGCGATGTTAAAAGGCAATCCCAGGAAGATATCTGCACTACGCTGATAGAGTTGGCAAGAGAGCTTCCCATCGGCCACGTAAAATTGGAATAGAGTGTGACAAGGTGGCAAGGCCATGTTGGGCAGCTCGCCTACATTCCAGGCGCTTACCAGCAGTCTTCGAGAATTGGGGTTGCTTTTGATTTGGTCGATGAGCTGGGCAATCTGATCGATTTTATCACCGGTGGTTGTAGGCCAGCTACGCCATTGGTAGCCGTAGATAGGGCCCAGGTTGCCATGTGCATCGGCCCAAGGATCCCAGATAGTTACCTGATGCTGATTGAGGTAATGGGTGTTTGTATCCCCTTTGAGAAACCAAAGTAGTTCGTGAATGATGGATTTGAGGTGAACTTTTTTCGTAGTCACTAATGGGAACCCAGCCTGCAAGTTAAAGCGCATCTGATAGCCAAACAGGCTCTTGGTACCCACGCCTGTGCGGTCCTGTTTTTCCGTACCATGGTTCATAGCGTGTCGTAGTAGATCAAGATAGGCTTTCATATGGGCAATGCATTGTGCAGGCTACCGGGTTGGGCCATTGCGCGTGCGCTGCAAGTGTATCCGAAAATAGCTAATTTTGTCCAGCAAGTTCCTAACCAAATACATGCTATGATCATACGCACCAAAAAGTACAAGTTACCTCTAAGCACCTACATACGCTTAGGGCTTACCAACATCATTCAAGAGCAGTGGTGGATATCCTTAATAGTCCTCGGGGTCATGAGTGGGACTTTCTTTATCAGGACTTACTGGTTCATTATAGGGGGGGGTATGGTTTTGGTGGTGTACGTAGGGTTTTGGATTGTTCAATTCTACGGGATTACGCAGCTGGATAAGAATCAGATGGTTTTTGAAAAGCTAACCTATCAGATTAGCAGTCAACAGATCATAGCGCAGATCAACACGAAGCAGGGGATGCCCATTGATTGGGGGCAGATTATGAAGGCTAAAGCGGGGAAGGATTATTTTTTGCTTTTCATATCGAAGGTGCATATTATACAGCTGCCGCATAGGATATTTAATAGTCCTCACGAGATTAAGTTTGTAGAGACGGTGTTACAGAGGAAAGGGTTGTTGAAGTAAAGAGTTGCACGTTGCTTTTTTCTTACGAGACAAAGGGGAAACAGACCTATGTCTCTGCAGTTCTATCGTTTTATTAGGCTATCATGTAGCTTGATAAGTTCAGGTCTTACGACACTTTCCCCTGCGGGGGCTTCGTTACTTTTTTCCTACGAGACAAAGGGGCAATAGGGCTATGTATCTGCAGTTCTATCGTTTTATGAAGCTATAGTTGTAGCCTATCAAGTTCGGTTTTTACGACACTTTCCCCTGCGGGGAGCTTCGTTACTTTTTTCCTACGATGAAAAAAGTAACCAAAAAAATCACCCGCGACTATCAAATTTGGCTAAAAGACCCTCGCCAAGTGTTTAAAATGCAGAAATCTCGTCGCTTCGCTCCTCAG
>JBCBRR010000005.1:0-29099 GCA_039819605.1 Bacteroidota bacterium
TCAGGCATAAGCTTACGTATTTGGGTTTAACTAGCACAAAAGTAAACTAAAAACGACAGGGGACACGACCTAGTAGCCCCTATCCAAACCATTACACTCCTCGACCCTACGCAACGACCAGAAACCATGGACCAGAAAGAAAGTATCGTAGACCTATTCTGTCAAGATCAAGTGGGTAACCGATACATCATAGAAATGCAAGTGGTCCGGGATAAGGGGTTTCTGGAACGAGCTCAGTACTATGGGACTAAGTCTTTTAGCAGCCAATTGGCGCCTGGTGACTACTATACCGACCTGAAAAAAATTATCTTCCTCGGTATTACTGACTTTAACCTATTTCCTGAATACGAGAACTATAGGTCTACACATTCTATCGTAAGCAACCAAACAAAAGTCAATCACCTCAACAAAGTACATTTTACCTTCATAGAGCTGTCTAAATTCCGCAAGTATGTCCAAGACCATAACTTGCAGGTAGAGGATATGTTGTGGCTGGAGGAATGGTGCCATTTCCTTAACTGCCCTCCGACTATGGACATAGCTTTCTTAGAAGGGAAAGCTAACTCTGAGGCTGTTAGATCAGCTTGTATATGTGTGGCACGGAGCCAGTTGAATGAGCGCGATATGTCGCTGTACGAAGCTTCAGAGAAGCGCCAGCTAGATTGGGCCTCTTCGATACACGCTGCTGAGCAGGAAGCTAAGGCAGCAGGTAAACAAGAAGGTGAGCAAATAGGCCTGGAGAAAGGTAGACAAGAAGGTGAACAAGTAGGCCTAGAGAAAGGTAGACAAGAAGGTGAGCAAGTAGGCCTAGAGAAAGGCAAAGAAGAGAGTAAGGTAGAGATAGCTACACAAATGCTATTGGCCCATTTACCTAGCGAGCAGGTATGCACTTTGACAGGGTTAAGCACTACAAAGGTTGCGCAACTCGCGGCACAGCTTGGCCAATAGCTCCCGACGTGCCTTGTAGGCCATGCATGCCATCATAGGGGCTGATTATTCATGCTGTGCCAAAAGCTCCTTCGTCAACAGATGCCTTGCCCCTAACACCTCCCGACATAACTTGATCAACTTTCTTTTAGGGTCAGGCTTGAGCACCGTAGCCCAATTACGTACCATACGCCGCATATAAGGAGTAGGTTGCGCTGGATCCGGATACAACCGCTTCAGCATAGACAACGACGCCTTACCATAAGCTAAGCCATCCTCTAAGTCCCCCAATTTGTATAACCCCAGCCCAATACAATGCAAAGCATGTGCAATCTGCACATGATCTTGGTTAGGTATTGCAGGTAGGCTGATAATCGGATTGTGACAGCTCTGTAATAGTCCGCTGCAGAGCACGAGCTGAGCAATCCGTTGCTGACTAGGCATATCCATGATTGGCTATAACCTCAGTAAACGCCTGGCTTATAGATTGGGCCCGCTCATAGTACTGACGCGCCTTCGAAAGTTGGTTTAGAAAAAGACACGAAGTGCCTAGATGTGAAAGAATGTGGGCTACAACCGGATGATTACTCCCGTTGTAAATCATTTGACTCGCCGCTAGAGAGCGTAAATAGTAATCATGTGCTATTGGATATTGACCTACACAAAGATATACAGTACCTAAACTGACGAGGACATGCAGTATATCCGGATGGTTATCCCCACACAGCGTCTGGATCATAGATAGCGCACGCGTGTAGTAAGTACGAGACTCTGAAAACCGATCTGTAGTAAAGCATAAATCACCCAGATTTGTCATAATCTTAGGCATAGCAGGGTGTATGCGCTCATGAAAAGTCTGACCCGTTGATAAAAAATGCGCGTAGTAATCACGGGCCGATGGGAATTCTTTCAAGGCACGGGACACATCGGCTAGGTTCATGAGCATTTGAGCTACATCTGTATGGTTATCCCCATACAGCGTCTGGCCTACAGATAGTGCCCGCATATAGTAACCACGGGCAGCCATATATTTACCTGAAACAAAACACAGCGCTCCCAGATTCCTGTTCATTTCCATTACACTAGGGTGCTTACCCATATGAAGCGCCTGGTACATCGCTAGAGCAAGTTCGTAGTGCAGCTGTGCGTCTGCAAGTTGGTCTAGTGCTAGGTACACAGTGCCCAAATTGGCCAGTATCTGTGCTGTAGTAGTATGGTTGCCTTTGTGCAGTGTTTGCATCATAGATCGAGAACACAAATAGTGCTGAAGAGCTTCGGGAAACTGCTTAGCAGCGAGACAGACAGTACCGACATTGGCCAGTATCTGCGCTGTAGCCAGGTTGCTATCCCCGTAAAGCACCTGACTCATGCAAAGCGCACGTGTATAGTACTGACTAGCTTCCGAGAACTGACCTAAAAAAAGACAGGAAGCACCTAGAGACACGAGGTTTTGCATTACATCAGGATGCGTATCGCCATAGGTACTGCTAGCCGCTAATAAGGCCGTTTCGTAGCAGCTCGCAGCTTCTCTTTGTTGTAACAAACTTTGGTATATGTCCCCATTGGCTTGATCGCTATTATTGTGGAAGACTTCATTGGCAAATAATTGTGATGGCGCATCAAGCCCCAACTGGCTCTGCTGATTCAACAAGGCCTCTATCTTGCGATAGAAAGGTAGCACGGTGTGATAATAGGTAAACAGGCTGCTCCCCAACTGTATTGACGCTTGGGGCAAACAGAGCGCTTTGGCTACTTGCTGCTGGGCTTCTCCTTGCTGCAGATCGCTTAGGGTCATGACCTGCTCTTGCTGCTGCCCATAATGTAAATGGGTCTTGAGCCGGAACATGCTAGCAAAACTGACTGCATAACCTAAGTGGTGAGCCGCTTCTTGGCAGATAATATCCTGCTGATACAATTGGGTTACTGCATCCCATCCGCTCGTAGATAAGATACCATAATATAGTGCTAGATCATATAACCGGTCAGGTAGCCGATAGATCTCGCTTTTTTCACTGTATAGTTTACTCCCTGCATCCTGGATACAAAACTGGAGTTTGCAGGCTTCTGGGCTACCGCACGGGTTGGGTTGGGGGCTAATGATACTAGCGTGGCTATAATTTCTACATGCTACACTGTCGGACATCCTATGCATAGCGCTCAACCTACAGAAGGCTGGGGTCATTAGCAGCGAAGTTCTCGCCGATATGTATTCTTTGTAAAGCGTTTCATCACCATGTACATAGCAGGTAGCGGCTAGCGCGTGCGCCAGCCGCTTGTCTATATACACACACTGGCTTCCCATGTCTTTCAAGTAGTGCAACATACCTACTATGGTCTGTATCAAGGCGTAAGACTTACCCCGCCTGCCTAGGAGGCCGGTTAAATCTAACCCCATACCGCGCTTTACGAAGTGACTTAAGTAGGTGCCATATGTACTATTCGGGACGATGGTCTCACCCAGGTTAATGATCCGCAGGTTTACCAAATGGGTCAAATGCCTTAGGTAGGCACTGGCGGTCTTTACATCACTATGCACATGGCGTTCCTCCATGAGCACCACCCATGCCACATCTGAATAGGGAGTCATCTGTGCCAGGGCGATGGCTCCTAGGCCCATTACAGTATATCGACAGGGAGGGGGGCCTAGCTCTTGCTCGCTCTCGCCGTACAGTCTAGCCAACAAGGCTTGTACATGCCTAGCTATTTTATGGAATAGATCTCTACTGCTATGCATGTACAGAGCTTCGTACGAGCGCACTTCTGCTGGACTGGGCTGCTGGGTTAGTAGCGCTTCTAGCTCATCCACACGTCCCTGAACATACGTTCGCAAATCTAGCAGCTCTTGTCTATCTCTCGCTATCTCCTCCTGTAGCTGCACCATACTTTTAACCCTCGATCCTAGGGCATTCCTAAGATAGGTTAGCCCTTTGTAGGATGCTTCTTCTTGACTTGTATAGCTGGTATGGGCTGCTTCCCCACATATGCTGAGTACGTGTTGGTAACATACAGCAGCATCTACATAATGCCGCACCTCATCTTGGTCTCTACCTTGCTGTTGGTGCAGGTGAGCCAACTGTAATAGCACTTGGATGAGCTTAGTTTTGTTGGCAGGTACCTGGTCGATGGCAAATTCAGATACAGCCTCGCGCAGTATAGATACATGTTTGTACACTTCGGTAAAAGAACGTAGCTTATCCATCACCACTACTCCCTCAGCTGTGCGGCACCACTCAGTACCCTGATCGTAGGTCAATTGCTTGCTATATTGTTCGGCTAAACGCACTTTCTCATCCACACTTATGTCGAGCCGCTCCAAACAAGAGATCACTTCGTTAATCTTATAGGGTGCATCGTTATGCCGTGTAGCCAATAACAGATCAGCATACAGTGCAGAGCCGTCTACTTCTCGAACATCGCATGGCCCTGCTTCTGTATCCTGCCGTATGTTGTCTTGTACATCGGCTACATTTTCTTGGGGCACTAGCTGGTACAGGTGCTCATAACGATGTGGCGGCGCAGGCTCTAAAGGTACTTGGAAGGGTGAAGCTTCTACCCCACAGCTCTGCGCAAGGCCTGCCATAAGTATAATGCGGGATATGTTTTTTTGATAGTTTTTATCCATAATATGTTTCAATAGCTAATACATCTCAGGCTATTTGCCTGAATTTGGTACTAATTTGTTAATAAGTTGCCTAAAGCGATGCACGGCTGGTTTGGGCTTTGTCCAGACAGCGATCTTGCCGGCATGAGCGTATAAGACCAGGCACTGCTGATCTATATTTGCGATTTCGTCTTGTACAATTAGGGCTTCCGTATAGAGTCTCGGCAGTAAAAACGAGATAATATCTTCGTCTTGTAGCACCCAATAAGCATCCAGGATGGATACTGTGGCACATGCTGTCAACACCTGGCTGGCAAGCTCACAGACCTCACCTACAGAGTCCTGAAGAGCACGCTGGATAAGGGTAAAAACAACGGCTACGTCCGCACCTGCTTGTAATAATACAGGTAAGAGCGGTAGGATAGCCTTGCGGACATAGTAGTTACTATCGATATAAGCAGCCCGGACCAAGGAGACAGCCTTTTGTATATTCATACCCTGCGCGACCATTGTCCTCAAGACTGCCAGGGCAGCAGTGCGAATATCTTCGTCACGATCATGAAGAGCTTTCTGGATATGCAGGAAAATGGTCGATACTTCCATACCATCTTCTACCAATGTTTGCAGGGTGGATAAAGCAGCGATGCGTACATAGTCACTGTAGTCCCGGAGTGCAGGCTGGAGGTAAGCAAGCACAATGTCCGCTGACATTCCTTTTTGTAGCATCCTAGGTAACACCTTCACAGCAGCCATGCGGACGTAATCTCTATTATTCTCGAGGGCTCGCTGTATGAGCGGAAGGATGTCTGCTACCGCTGCACTTTTTTCTACCAGTGCAGGTAAGACGGCTGTAGCTGTGCTGTGGATGTAATAGTTGCTGTCTTGGAGGGCATGCTGGATAAAGGGCAGCACAGCTGCTAATCCTACGCCCTTTTCTATCAAGGTATGTAAGACCTCTCTAGCAGCCATTTGCACTTGATAGTGTGGGTCTTCAAGGGTATCTTGTATGAGTGGCAGCGCAACGGCCATGGGTAGCCCCCCCTCTATGCATGTGGGTAAGGCGACTAGGGCAGTTCTGCGGATATAGTAATGCTCGTCCTGTAAAGAGTCTTGGATACAGGGTAAAACAACCGCTCCATCTACACCTTGCTTCACCAATTCTTTCAGCACTGAAATGGCATGGCTGCGGATGTATTTGTCACTATATTGGCAAACATGTTTAATAAAGGGCAAGAGAGTTGTCACGTCTGTACCCCGAGCTGCCAACATGGACAAGGCAACTAGGGCAGTACTCTGCACATAATAGTCACTATCTTGTAGGGCTTGTTGGATAAGTGGCAAAACGACTGTTGGTGATATACCCCTGTTGACTAGTAGGGGCAGGACCCTTACAGCAGCACTCCGAACATAATAGTGAGTATGGTGCAGGGACTCTTGGATATAAAGCAAGATGACGTTGACTGCTGAGGCCTGCTCTATTAAGGGCTCTAGGACTTCTTTAGCAGCCCTGCACACGGTCTTATCTCTATGCTGCAAGGCCTGCTGGATATAAGGCAAGACAGTTGTCACATCTGTACCTTTCGTTATCAATGTTGGGTATATCCCTAGAGCAGCTCTGAGGACGACACAGCTCTTATTTTGCAAACACTGTTGGACAAACGGAAAGGCATCTGCTATGGGCAACCCCTTTTCTATCAAGGTTTTTAGCGACCTTAGGGCAATAATGAGAACATCATGACTCTCGTCTTGCAGGCTATGTTGGATGTGTGGAAAAGCATCGGCTACGGGTAGCCCTTTCTCTACTAAGGCATGTAGCACCCATAGGGAAGTACTACGCACCATATGATGGGTATCCTGCAACGTGTGCTGGAGTAGATTCAAGATCGCACTTACAGGCGTGTCTCTAGCTACCAGCGCAAGTAGGATGCTCAAAACATCTTTGTGAAGCTCACACTCACTACTTTCAAGAGGCTGTTGCAGCTGAGTAAGCAGGCTACAGGCAGGCGTATTGGTGCTTATTAAGCGATGTGTGACCTGCAAGGCAATTTGCCGAATTGCCCACTCTTCATCTTGGACGGCCTGCTCTAAAAAGGGTAAGAGTCGACTCATACAAACGCCGTTGGCTACCAACGGCTGCAGTATTTCTAGGAGATCTTGACGAGATGTGCATTCACTATTATTTTGCCAAGCGTGCTGGAGCAAGAGCAAAATTGTCTTTACAGGTGTGTCGCGCTTCACCAAAGCACAGAGTGTCTGGAGCCCCGCCTGACGCACACCCTGAGCGCTGTCGAGCAGGGATTGTTGAAGCAAGGGTAGGACCTGTCCTACAAAAACACCTTTCTCTACCAAATCCGTAAGCGTATCTAGGGCATATTGGCGAAACATATAGGCACTATGGCCGAAGGCGTCGTAGAACAAGGGTAGCGTCTGACACACAGGTGCGCCTTTCTCTGCCAAAGCACATAAGCACCTGAGCGCAGCCTGGAAAACATCCGATTCGCTATCTTGTAGGGCTTGCTGTAGGGCAGGCGTCAGGAGGTCGTTATACTGCCTAATCACACGCGCACACGTTGCCACCAACGATACCAGAGCGTTCAGCATAGCTTGTGCACATTCTTCGATACAATTGTACTTAAACAGTCCTATTTGAATCCATCTGCTAAGGTTTTGCCCCAACTGAAACTCGCTTTCCAAAGCAGCTAGGACTTTCGGGCTCACTACCTCCTGCTCAGATACCACTAGCCATTCGTTAAGCAAATGCAGCTGCAACCTCAGCTGCTGGAAACCTAAGACCTCCCTGGGCAGGGCGTCCACGAGTTTTAGCAGATTGCGCATGTTTGTTAATTCTATGGCTCCGGCTTCCTCAACATGTATCAGTACCTCACCTTGGGATATGGCACTTGGCATGACGCATATGTTGGGAAATACTGTCGTACGAGCCAAAGCGCTTAATTGCCCTGTAGTCATAGCCTGCCACAGACCTTTGGCATGTGCAGCGTAGGTCTGAGTACCTACTTGGCCTGGCCAGGTAGAGCTATCCTGTGCTCGATGCCCTGAGCCGGTAGTCACTTGGGCTAGTGGCTCAGGCAGTAGACAGGGACTTGCCCATGCAGCCTCTACATGAGGTAAGGAATTGCCGTAGGGCTCAGTAGCTGCGGCCTGGCTATGCATGGCAGGCGGTGATACCGGGTTGCTAGTTGCAGGGATATCCATGTCAGGGCTGTAGCAACTCTGTAACAATCCAGTGAACAAGAGCCCCTTAGCCATATGTTGTTGAATACGTGTCTTCATAATTTTGTGTTATACTCTGTTTTGAGTTCGCGCGGTCGCTCAGGGGTTACCTGCATACAGAGCTTACGGCGATGATAAAGCATGTGCAGGGTGTTGACGCGCCGCATCTGGTTGATTTATAGCAGCATGTACTACCGCTAGATTGCTAAGGATTGGAGCCAGACTAGGATGATTAGACTGATAGATTGCTATAGACATTGCGAGCGCACGTTCATAGTAACGATATGCTGCAGAAAGCTGATGCGAATGGAAACAGGCCATACCTAGCTTCATAAGAATATCAACGATATCTAAATGGTTGCCTCCGTATATGTCTTGGCTCATAGATAGAGAGCGCTCGTAGCATTGACGCGCGTCGACAGGGCGATTCAAGTAAATACACATGGTACCTGCATTCGTGAGTACTCTAGCTACTTCAATATGGCTACCTACATATACATCCTGCAGTATGGATAGCGCACATGTGTAGTAGTCATATGCTTCGGCAAGCTGGCCCAAGTGAAAGCATATCAGGCCTAGGTTCGCAGAGATTCTAGCTACGTCCAGGCTCGATACCGTTTGGGCATGCAAAACCGCTTCATAGCAGCGTTTAGCTGACTCCCATTGAGCAAATTTTTGGTATATGTCTCCCTTAACTTGATCACGGTTGTCATAGAACCGATCTTGCAGAAAGAAACTTAGCTCTTCATCAGGGCTGAGCGTTTGCTGCTTACTAAGGAACGACCCAATCTTGTGACAAAATGGAGTAGATGTATAGTAATAGGCAAACCCATGACTACGCAGCGGGTAAGCCATTTGTGGCGAGGCAGGGCTGGGTTGCGGTGATGCCTGTGCATTCTCTGGGGTTAGCGCATCTGTCTTTGGGGCAGGTGCTTGCTGGCACTCAGTACCAAAATAGGTCTTTAGCTGTAGTAGCCTAGCAAAACTCATAGCATAGGCCAAATGATGCGCAGCTTCTGTGTTCACAACGCCTTGACTTTGCAATGCGGATATCGCATCCCATCCACTAGTAGCACGCCCATAGTACAGCGCTAGCCCAGGTAGCAGTGTATCTGGCAGGCTGTATATTTCTTTCTCCAGCTGGGAAACCTGACTTGCCTCACCGCAGCTACTTGGCATTTGCGACCCTTTTATACCACTCAATAAGTTGGATTTGGGGTCTACCACAGCCGGATCGTGGTAACCACATGTCACGAGGCCTTCTAGCATTCTTTGGCTAGCTCGCTGCTTGTGCACTGCAGGTTGCTCCAGAAAAAAGGTCCTTTGTGATGTGTAGGCTCGGTAGAGATCTGCATCCCCGTGCACATAACGTGTATGCTCTAACATATAAGCCAAATAAGCTTCTGTATGCGTCACTGGGCTGTTAGCATTCTTCACATAGTGCAGTATACGGTGCACAGGTTGTATCAATGTGTAGGGATGGTCTTGATCACCTAAGTGTGCATGGGGACCTCGATTGAGTACGCGGGCTAGGTTAGCCTGGGATTTACTATTGGCGATCCTTGTCGCTTGCAGGTTGATAACGCGGAGATTCACCAAGTGGATTAGGTTTATGAAATAGCGTTGGGCTGTTACTTCATCAATACCTTCCTCGATCAGTATAACAGGCCCTACTTCTGCACGTGGTGTAAGTAACTCCAGGAGTACAGGTTCCAGTCCCATCACAGCATATTTACAAGGCGCAAGGCCTAGCTCTTGTTCACTTTCGCGATAAAACCGCGCTAGTAGATTGACCAGGCGCGTGGTGGTGTCGTGGTATAGGCACTTAGTGCTTTGGATGCAGGTTGCCTCATAGCCTCTAGTTGCTTCCTGACTAATATGCTGATGCATAGGCATCTCTATTACAGATACGCCCCTACAGACACTACGCGTCAACGCTTGTATCTCTCGCTTATCTTTGGCCATCTCCGCTTTGAGTTGCGTATAGTTCATAGCATCGGATGTTAGTCCTTGCCTAATTCGCAACAAACCTTCGTAGGCTAGCTGTATTCGGTCACAGTGCGTTACGCTCTCTTCTTCTGCTCCATAGACACTGAGTACGTGTTGATAGCACGTGGCTGCATCTGTGTAGTACCTAGGATTTCCTGTAGCCCTCCCCTGCTCCCGATGTAGAGATGCCATCCGGAATAGGTTGGCAACGGCATCTAATCTTTTAACCGGTGAGGTATGACCGGGGCTGTGTATAGGCGTAGACAGCTTAGACTGGCTTTTATCATCTGACACTGCGCTACTGGGTCTATCTGGTGTGCTTGACGAGGGCAACGCTGTAGCTGGGCCATCAGGCGAACGTAGCAAAGCGGTCTCTACTAGCCCTTGTAAGGAGGCTAGCTCTGCAGAGCAAGGTAATATGACAGAAGGGTCTACAGTCGGGCTTGGCTGCGTAGCAGGCTGCACGTTTTGGGCTTGTTGCGCCGCAGTTGCCGTGACTTCTGCTCCACAGCTCTGTATAAAGAACGCGACAAGCAGCACAAATGATAAGTTAGTGTTATATATTTGCTTCATACTGTTATTGGATTTTCGGGATTATGCTAGGCATAGCTAAAGCTTCAACTGGAGCTTTGGCTCTTGCCTAGCATTGCATGATTACATTACTAGCAATAGACTTTCAGCACAAGATACCGGCATCTAACCGCTACCGAGAAGTTACTTTCTCTATACCATGGAGCTAAGCGTCCGCTTGCACATCGGCAACTATTCTTCATCATTCAAGAAGTTAGGCCTTATTACCAACGGATAGCCCAGCTCTTGGCACAAACTTTCCAATAGAATATGCCCCATCTCGATTAGTTCGCCCTCCAGGTCTTCACGCACACGCCGGTTCAGCATACGTATGTAGGAGACCAGATAACTTTCTCGGCTCATATCTAGGTTGATACCTGCCTGCTGAAATCTTGTATAGTTGTGAATGAGCAGATAGTAGGCATAATCGATGCTCTTCATCTCTACCCGGCCAGCCATATTAATCCACACATGCAATAGGGGTACAAGTGCTTCTTTTTCTAGCCGGCCATAGCACAGGGAGCTCAAATGATCGCCACTAAATACAACCCGCCACAAGTACGTGTACGCTTCTTCCAGCTGATCCATGGATAAGAGCAACCGCGCATAATTTGTGTACAAGCTGGTTTTTATCATAGCGCCATACTGGCATGCCGATTCAAAAGCGGTTTTGGCCTTTTCAAAATAGGTTTGAGATAGCGCAATGTTTGCCTCTTGGATGGCTGATAGCGCAGCTACATGGTACATACAGGCTAGATTATGCAATAGGATCTCTTGGATGCTCTCGGATTGGCCAGCCAATAAGCTGAGAGCTTGGTCATGATTGGCTATCGTAGCTTGCACATCGCAGGCTTTGTATGCAGCAGCTGCTTTGGCTTTGTAATGTAGGGCCTGGTCAAAGGGACTGTGGCAACTTAGACATATGTGTTGGTAGATAACTAGGACTTGCTCATCACAGGCACTCCACTGATGATGGCCTAGTATGCGACGAACCCTAGCTAAATTGTGCATAGCACGGCCTACTTGCGGATGGAAAACAGTGTAGAGGTATTGACACATGGATAGGGCCTGTTCTGCATAAGTAAGGCTGGCTTCGTAGTTGTTCAATCCAGCGCAAGTATGGCCCAGTTTGCTCAGTATACGCAATATGTGGGGATGGGCACCTACATACAGGTGTTGATAGATGGAGAGCGCGCGCTCATAATGGCCAAGGGATTGCTGATAATCACCGAGTAAATGCCAGGTCGTACCGAGGCCATCTAACGTATGCGCTATCTCAGGGCACGAATCTGTAGAGGATTGAAGATACACCGACAGCGCTTCTGCGTAGTGCTCGCGGGATTGTTGGTAATCATGTGATGACAAGCAAGTACTGCCTAGCTTGTACAACAGGCGTGCTATTTCATCACGGCTATCTTTGAAATGTCTTTGGTACATGTCTAGGGCATCGGTGTAATGTTGTAGGGCAGCTGGATATTGCTGCAAGGTCTGGCAAACGTCACCTAGATCGGCCCATAGGTTCGCTACCTTACAGTTAGGGCCTGGGCACAGGTTCTGGCAGGTCACTAGGGCAGATGTATAGTGGGCTTGGGCTGTAGCAGGTTGTGATAAGCGGGTGTATAGAGCGCCTTTCACTGCGTCACTGTCATCGTACAAGGACTCTTCTTGAAAGAAAGCAGATCGGTCTTCGTGTGCTTGGGTCTGTAAGAATGCCCGTACTTTTTCGTAGAGAGGCAAGATTGTGTGGTAGCATCTCACCAAACTATCGGTGAGATGCGAGGATTCTACCGGGAGACAGCACATTTTTCTTAGGATTAGCTGTAGGGATGATGGGCATATGGCCTGGGTTATTAGGCAAGGACATGCCTGGTTGCTTGCATGTATTTGGCACTGTAGCCAGAATATACTGGAGAAGCTGGCAGCATAACGCAGGCGATGGGCACTTGTGGGGTTGATAATGGCCTGGTTGGCTAAGTGGTCTATAGCATCCCAAACACTGGTGGAGGGTTGGCCGTAGTACAGGGCCAAGTCATATAAAGGCCAATCTAGCAATAGGTATAGGCCTTGTTGCAAACTGTATAGCTCGCCAGAAGCTCTTACAACAAATTCAAGGGCAGGTGCCTGGCCGTATTTATAGGCTACAGCCCCTTGATGCAGTCGATCCAAAGCTCTCGACAGGGAGTTTATGGGCTTGCTGATCCAGGCATGCTGGCGTGCTGTGTAATCTGCATACAAGTCTAGATCGCCATATAGGTAACAGGTATTCTCCAGTAGGTGAGCCAGGCTGTTGTGGGATGTACACTCTGCACTAGCCAAATAGCCCAGCATACCGGATACGGGCTGAATCAATGGACAGACCTGAGCTTCTGATAGGTTATGCGCTAGGTTGAGCCGAAAGCCCGGACGTACTAAGTGGGCTAAATGGATGCCGTACCTATCTCTAGATAAAGGTGTTTCGCCTAGGTTGATGATCCTTAGGTTGACTAGGTGGCAAAGACGCTGTAGGTAAGACGTAGCGAATGGGGCCACTGGATCTTGGTCAGATACGGCTGTCAGCATGGCTATGGACAGAGATGAGTAGGGCGTCACTTTTTTCTGGGCCAGGGGGCCGAGACCAATCACGGCATAAGGGGGGCAAGGCAGGGACCCAAGCTCTTCGACGCTCTCACGGTAAAATTGGGCCAACAGGTTGTTGATATTAGTGGATAGGGTATCAAATAGGGCTGCACTGCCTTCGATATATCGCCTTTCCCCTGTGCTAGACTCGTCTGGGGTACCGAGCTGCTCTAGCGTTTGCGATACGTTATCGAGACTGGCTTGCATATCAGCCCGTAGCTGGTGGAGGGCGCGCCTATCTCTTTGTATCTCTGCTTGCAGCTCAGCTGTGGTGATGGAGCGCACGCCTAGGGTGCTTCGTATCTGGGCTAAGTGCTGATAGGTATCGTGTAGTAAGCGGCTATGATCTGTAGGGGCTTCCGACTGGGTTACCTGCGGGTATTTTTCACAGGCTTGGAGAATGTGCTGATAGCAGATGGCTGCGTCTGTATAATACCTAGGGTCTCCGCTGACTTGAGCTTGTTTTTGGTGTAGGGAAGCCAACTCACCGAGTGATGCTGTGAGTCTATCTGTGTAGGCAGCACCTGATCTGAGCTCGGATGACCAGTGTTCTGTATGTATGATGTACTCGAGCTGACTCAGGACTGCCTGGCCAGAAGCGGTGCGGCACCAGGCGGCACCTTGGTCTTTGCGCAGGGATACCATGTAGTGCCTAGCTATCTCAGTTCTGGGGGCTATTTCCATGTCGAACAGGTCTAGATTCTCTAGCCGGGAGATGACTTGGGATACACCCAAGCGTAGGTCTTGGCGCTGAATGGCTTGGCGCAGGTTAGCGTACAGCGCGTCTATCCCGGAGCTTATGGATTTATCTGCAGCATCTGTGCCCGGGTTAGCTAGCGCCGTGGAAGGAGCTACCTGAGCGGATTGCGCTATATCCATAGCAGCGTTCCAACAGCCCTGCAACATAACGTTACACAGCAGGGCTTGTAACACCAGGCAGGTTGTATAGAAAATGGATTTGTACATAATGATCCCGTTTTGGATTGGGTAGATGCTGAGCGGCTCTTGCACAGCATAGAAAACCGGCGCAATATTAAGCGCAATATCTTTCCCATGCAAATCCTAAGGCAAATGTAGAGCGCATACCCTCGATTTGGTGCGCGGCAACTATTTTTAGCCCAACCGGTTTTGGCCATATGTTCTGCATCTTACAAAAAGAATTAAATGCTTTTTTTGGCGCGCTAGCTGGCTATGCGATCGTAGGGTTTTTCCTTGTGCTCATGGGGTTATTGCTCTGGGTTTTCCCTACAACCAACCTCCTCGACACAGGTTATGCAGATCTAAGGCCTTTTTTTGAGATTGCCCCTTACGTACTGATGTTCCTCGTACCGGCCATCACCATGGCCTTGCTAGCTGAAGAACGCAAATTGGGCACATGGGAAATCTTGCGGACAAGCCCGTTGTCAGTTAGCCAAATTATTTGGGGTAAGTACTTAGCAAGCCTCCTGATTATCCTGCTGACATTGCTACTGACAAGTGTCTACTATTTTTCGGTATACCAGCTGGCTAGCCCAGTGGGGAACGTCGATACTGCTGTTACCTTAGGCTCGTACATAGGCCTAGCATGGGTGGGGGCTGCCTTTGCAGCCCTTGGCTTGGGGACATCTACCCTCACGGAAAGTCAGCTGGTGGCTTGCTTACTCAGCGTGCTGCTGTGCTTCCTGTTGTATCAGGGGTTTGACGCCTGGACCACGCTGCAAACCTGGAAGCGCTACTCCCTGGTCCTAGCCCAGCTGGGCATACACTATCACTATCAGGCGCTGAGCAAAGGGGTCATTGACTTGCGAGATGTGGCCTACTTTCTCAGCCTGATCATCTTGACCCTCCTTACCAGCCGATGGATACTGCTCCGAAAAAGATAAAAAAGCGCCTAGCTACCCCAAGTGGCCAGGGCTGGCTATGGCTACTCGGTATCGGTTTGGGCTGTATCAGCTGGCTGCAGAACGGGTTTTTCACGCGCCTAGACCTGACAGAAGACAAGCGCTACACTATGCACCCAGCTACACAAAAATGTTTGCACAACCTAACAGGTGACGTGCACATAGACCTGTACCTAACAGGCCCGCTGCCCACAGCAGGCAAGCAGCTGCAGCGGGCTACCCGAGCGTTGCTGGATGAATATACCCTCTACGCCAAGTACCCCCTACATTGCCAGTGGATAGATATACATACCCTGCCTGCAGAAGAGCGGGAAATGCATGTACACCGGCTACAACAGCATGCCATAGCTCCTACGCAACTTTGCGTACAGACCCACGGTCAGCGCACCGAGCATCTGATCTATCCAGGCGCCATCATACGTTATCAAGGCCGAGAAACCGGGGTGTTGCTACTGAAAAGCGGTAAAATGGCACCGGTAGACCAGATGATTGGACAATCTATAGACAACTTAGCGTATACCTTTACGGCTGCCTTGCACTTGCTGGCCGCTCAAGAGCCCCCCCAGGTAGCCATCATCCAGGGCCATGCGGAGCCCCCCCCCATACAGCGCCATGGGCTAACCCAGGCCCTTAGCAAACGCTATCAGCTGCATGAGACCACCTTGACATCCACTGCCCAACTAGCTAAGTACCAGGCTCTGTTCTGCATAAAGCCCCAGCGGCCCTTTTCAGAAGAAGAAAAATACGTATTGGATCAATACATCATGCAGGGTGGCAAGGTACTTTTCTTGCTAGATCGGGTACACATCCATAAGGACAGCCTATCTGGTGGAGGGCCTTTTGCCTTTCCACTGGATTTGAACGTAGATGATCAGTTGTTTCGGTATGGGGTCAGGATCAACCCCGATTTGATACAGGACCTACAGGCTGGCGTCTATCCGATCGTTGCGGGCCGCCTGGGCAATCAGCCGCAGCTACGCCTGGTTCCATGGCCTTTCTTCCCGATCCTTAACAATTTTGCAGAGCACTTGGTTACACAAAACAAAGACGCTCTCTATGCACAATTTATAAGCAGTATCGACCCGGTAACTACCCCCGGAGTAACCCATACACCGCTGGTGTTTACATCGCCGCATAGCCGCAAGTTGGGCATCCCTGTGCACGTAGATATAGCCTCCTTCAGCCAAGCGCCGGACCCCACCTTATACAACCAAGGCCCCATACCTGTCGTGTATTTGCTAACGGGCACATTTACCTCATTGTACCAAAACAGGCTGATACCCCCTGCATTTGATACAGCACAGTTTATACCCACCAGCCAGCCTACGCAACTCTTCGTAGCCGCTACAGGCAGCTTGGTACTGAATGCTGTACATCCCAGGAAAGGCCAAGCCTACCCGTGGGGGTATGATCCGTTTTCGCAGGAAACCTTTGCCAATGAAGACTTTATCCTCGACGTGCTCGCCTACATGCTAGATGATACAGGCTTGCTGCACACCCAACGCAAGGCCTACACAATTCGCCCCCTGGACATAGCTAAGGTCGAAAAAGACAGATGTTTCTATCAGTTGATCAATATCTTGGCACCCCTAGCCTGCTTATTGCTTATCGGGCTCGCCTGGCGAAGTGTGCACAAAAGGATATTTTGCCATTTTTATCCTAAATTGGCAACCAAAACTTAAAAAATCTATCAGCCATCATCAGTCATGAAATTCAACATAGCTTCTGAAGTATTATCTAAGCAACTGACCGCACTCAATAGCGTCATCGTAAACAACCCCGTCATACCCATTCTGGAGAACTTTCTGTTTGAGATAGGGGGCGGCCAACTCAGGGTAACGGCCTCAGACCTGCAGACTTCGATCGTAGCCGAGCTGCCTATAAAAACAGAGGCAGCTGGCCAGATAGCCATACCCGCCCGCTTGCTCCTCGATACATTACGGAGCTTACCTGCACAGCCTTTACACTTTACTATTGACGAAAATGCCTACAGCATACAGGTACAATCCAGTCATGGGGAGTACAACCTAGCGGGTGAGAATGCGGCCGACTTTCCGCAAGTAGCCGATGTGCAAGAAGAGATGACCTTATCTATGACGGGCGCCGTGCTGAAAAAGGCCATTCAGCAAACCCTCGTAGCGGTTAGCCATGACGAGCTGCGGCCCGCCATGACAGGCGTTTATATAGATTGTAGCACGGCAGGGTCCATTTTCGTAGCTACCGATGGGCATCGGCTCGTGCGGCACATACGGAAAGATTTGCAGGTGCCTACGCAGAGAACCCTGGTCGTACCTCGTAAAACGCTGGTATTGCTCAACGGGCTGCTAGCCAATGACCAGGAGCCGGTCAAGTTAACAGTAGGCACAGCCAACCTACACTTTCGACTCAAGCACATCAGCGTAATCTCACGGCTTATCGAAGAGCGCTACCCTGATTACGAAAATGTCATTCCGCAAGACAACCCCCACGCCCTCACCGTCAACCGAGCTTCCCTGCTGAGCTCATTGAAGCGCGTGGCCATCTATGCGAGCAGAACCACCAACCACGTCAAGCTAGGCGTAACAGACAACAAGCTTACCCTATCGGCAGAAGATGTGGACTTCTTTAATAAGGCCCACGAAGAGCTACGGTGTCAGTACGAGGCGACTTCCCTGGAGATTGTATTCAACGCAAAAATGTTTATCGAGCTGCTCAGTAGCCTGAGTGCTCAGGAGGTCGTTATTCGGTTTTCCGATGCGCACAAAGCGGCTCTTATACTGCCCCATGAGCAGATGGCAGCAGAAGATACCCTATTGCTGATCATGCCGCTGGTGCTACAACAGATGGCTCCATGATGTGGAGAATGGGGGACTTGAACCCCCGGCCTTCTCAATGCCATTGAGACGCTCTAGCCAACTGAGCTAATTCCCCCTACAGCGCTATACTTTCCAATTTACGCAATATGGATGGGAAACCCACTTTCTCTGCAATATAATCTTGGAGTGCCTGGATCGGCATACGTTTTTGGGCCATTGTATCGCGCTCACGCAATGTCACCGTATCATCCGCGAGCGTTTGATGATCGACCGTGACGCAATAAGGTGTACCGATCAGGTCCTGCCGGGCGTAGCGTTTCCCAATTGAGTGTATCTCTTCATAAGCCAGGGGAAATGCGCCCTTGAGATGATCAAAGACCTGCTTAGCTTTCTCAGGAAGGCCCTCTTTGCGCACCAGAGGTAAAATAGCCGCTTTAATGGGCGCCAGTGCGGGATGTAGGCGCAGGTAAGTACGCGTTTTCTGTGCATCGTTTTCCTGCGTAAAACTCTCGCACAGAAGCATCAGGATAAGGCGATCAACCCCCAAAGAAGTCTCGATCACGTGGGGTATATAGCGCTGATTGAGTTGTGTATCAAAATATTGCAGCTTCTTCTGCGCGTAGGCACCATGATTACGCAGGTCAAAATCGCCCCTAGCATGAATACCTTCGATCTCCTTGTAACCAAACGGGAAATCGTACAGGATGTCTACAGCTTCTTGGGCATAGTGTGCCAATTGGGTGTGGGGTTGCAGCCGCAGTTTAGCAGCGGGAATACCTAGCGCCAAGTGCCACTGCTGCCGCGCGTGTTTCCAATAGGACATCCAGGTGTCTTCGCTGCCCGGCCGGATAAAAAACTGGAGTTCCATCTGCTCAAACTCACGCATCCGGAAGATAAACTGCCGTGCTACAATTTCATTCCGGAAAGCCTTGCCAATTTGAGCAATCCCGAAAGGGATCCGCATACGGGCTGTTTTCTGAACGTTCATAAAGTTAACAAAAATGCCTTGTGCTGTTTCCGGCCTGAGGTATAGGGTTTGGGCTTCATCTGCTTGGGCACCTACTTGCGTAGCAAACATCAGGTTACATTTCTGAATGGGGGCCCAATGGCTGGTCTGTGATACGGGGCAAGTTACTTTTTCAGTTACGAGCAGCGCCTGCAGTTGGGGGAGGTCTTGCGCCTGCAGGAGATGGTGCGCCTTATCTAGGAAAGTTTGCGCCGCTTGGGTGGCTCCTTGGGCAGCCAAGGTATCGGCATGGGCTTCGATCAGAAGATCTACGCGGTATCTTTTTTGGGAGTCTTTGTTATCAACCAGCAGGTCTTCAAAGTGCTGTGCGTGCCCTGAGGCCATCCAGGTACGGGGATGCATCAGAATGGCCGCATCCATACCCACGATGTTTTCGTGCCACTGCGTCATGCTCTGCCACCATAGATTCTGGACATTGCGCTTCAGCGCAGCGCCATAGGGGCCATAGTCATATACAGCTTGCAGCCCCTCATAGATTTCGCTAGAAGGGTATATAAACCCATATTCCTTGGCATGCGCTACAACAGTAGCTAGGGTAGTTTGCGATGCCAAGACGTTACGTAGTGCTGCTGAGCACCTCGATGCTGCGCTTTTCTAACTCTTGCGCCAGGTCAGCTAGCTCTAGGTTTTTAGCCATGGGGACGAAGAAGGTTAGCGTTTCTTCTGCGATTTTTTTGCGCTTTGTCACAGAACTATGCCCTTGCAGTGTACGCATGTTGTGCAGCCTATCGGCCAGCTTGATGAAAGCCACATTTGTATCCTTACAGTCCAGCAACCGCTGACGCTGTACATAATCTTCCAGATTGACCCTGAGGAGCTGTTCTTCCAGCTTCGTGACATGGGCTACTAGAGAAGCTACCCGCTCGCCAAAAGCGGCATGAACGTATGACATGGGCAAGCTCGTATCTTCCACGATATCGTGCAATAGCGCAGCTACAATAACATCAGGATCCTGCGAATAAGTCAGTACGATCAGGGCCACAGCCATGGGATGCGTAAAGAAGGGTTCACCAGTTTTCCTCTTAACACCCCCGTGATAGGTTTTTATAATGTCGAGCGCCTGGTGAACGGTAGTCAAATCTACGGAGGCACTTTTCAATTCAGCCAAGAGCTCCTTTTCCAACGCCACAGCTAGCGGATGGCGTAGCTGTTCGGGGTCCACTGCTACAGGTTCTCTGAGTATTTCCATTACCTGATTCCTGAGTGACCTAACATCTGTAGGAATGACGTAAGTATGGCAAGTACTGTCATCTATATCGGCGTAGCCGTAATGGGCCTGAACAATGCGCATATTGTCGACCAAACTCAGTTTTTCCACATCTTGTGCAACGCGCTTCATAGATGGTGTCAGATCAATCATGTAGACGTCGGGCTGGGTAGGCAATTTTGTACCGATACTGATGACGAACCGCAGGGCAGCCACCTTCCTGACATGGTACTGTTGCAAGTGGTTGATTTCATGGCCCAAAAAAGCATCTTCTAGGTGAAGGGTAATGCTCTCATGAGCTTTGGTACGCGTAGTGGCTATGTAGACTATGCTATTGACCAACAATTGCTTAATCTGGTCTATATCCGCTTGGATCGTCGAATGGCTCGCCTGATTGCGAATGACCAACTCAGGCCTAGGCTCTTGCAAGTCCAGGACAGACTGCACCCCTGCCAGCAGCTCGTCCAAGGTAGCTGCCTGCACGTTCAGGCGCAAATAGGACGTGATGCGGTACATGTTCTGCTTGATATAGGCAATGACATGGCTATCAAAAGCAGCTACTGTATTCATATCCAGCTCTTTGAGCATAGTTTCTCGGTAGTTGATCACCTCGGCCAGCTCTTGCTGCGCCCTACGTTGCAATTTGCTGAGATACTGATTGCGAAGCAACAGATAGTCAAAGGCTAGCTCTTTTCTACGCGCAAAGACGAACCCGATCAGGAGCGCAGAAATACAGGTATAGCATAGCGTGTACACAGTATCTGCACACATGCCAGGTAGGGGAGCTATGCAAATCCTATAGCATAGGATCCCCAAGAGAATGCCGGCGGTAGCTAGCCAAAAGAAAGTAGACCAGTCTGCCAACACGATGAATAAGGTAATAGCCAAGGTTATGTTGACGAGCCATTCGGGGCTGCTACCATTGATCAGAAATAAAAGCGTAACGGAAAAAGACAGGCAGTAAAACAGGCTAAAATGCCAATAGGTAGGCAAATACACCTTCGCCCATGTTGGCCAGTAGGGCTCCATGAGCAACCCTACACACAAAAGCGCACCGAGGCCCTTGATACCCAGTATGAGCCCATACGAGGCTGGCACATAGGTCTGCATGAAAAAGGGTAACATGTAGTTGAGCGCCATGAATAAAGCAAACGGCGTATAGTTGGCACTATAGCGGGTTGCTTTTTGCTGCGGATAGCTAAACAGGATCATATCTATTCAGCCCGCTCAGCGGTAACAAATCCGTTGTTCTGGAAAAAGTGTGTACCGAAAAAGCTGATGATGCTAACGGCAATGTTCACTGGTATAAGCGAGGCAGGGGTCAGGCAGAATTTGCTCACAATAAAGGTCACAGTAGTACAAGCAGAAGCTACAAAAAACTGTGTGCCATTTACCTTAAGCCCCATTAGACCGCTAATCAACGGGATGGTAAAGATTAGGGCTACAAAATCAGTCATCAGGTTGATGCCTCTGCCCAGATCTACACCACCATATTGAATGCGTGGCAGCACGCTGTAGTTAAAGGCTGTGACTACAGCTATGAGGCCCAAAGCCAAGGTAGCTAGCTTGACCCATCGTAGAGGATCGATCTTGATCTGCCATCGATTGCATAACGGCTCTACAATATCGTGTACGACCAACAAGCCAGCGGCATGCAAGAAAGAGTCTGCAGTAGACATGACCCCAGCTATAAATCCTGCGCCTATAAGTCCTTTGATACCGGTAGGTACATAGTTTCTAACGATATGGATGAAGACCCGACTACCTTGCTCAGGTATATTAGGATCGCCGCCAGCTTTCAAGACAATAGCTGCAAAAGCCACTAGAGTAAGTACAAGGAAGAATACGACCAGAAAGACCATACTCACGTAGTAGCTCTGCGTAAGCTGCTTAGCACTTTTGGCCATTAGCATTCTTTGTATGAAGGGGAAGCTGAGTGGGAAGGCAGGAAAAAGCCCCCAGAGGCAATACACAAGGTAGTTGCCTGCGTGCGGATGGTGTACGATTTCTAGATTTTTGGCTGGAACTTGCGCCAGCATTGCTGTAAGTCCACCTGTTTTTTGCAGCATGATGTTGACTACCACGGGCACAAAGGCGATCATGACTAAGAATTGCAGTACATCTGTGATCGCTACTGACTTCATACCACCTTGGGATGCGTACAACACCACAAAAATACCCCCTACGAGAAGACATAGCTCACTGGAGAAGTTGAGCAAATCACTGATATAACCTAGCCATATGATCTGTGAAGTCACCATGCCTAGGCTATAGACAACACCTAGCACAGCTATCCCCATCCGCGCGCTCGACCCATAGAGACGACCCATCACTTCGGCGGTTGTCAGGCAACCTTCAAATCGTATTATATTAGGTATGATATAGCGGATTATGAATAAGAAGTTGACAATGGTCTTACATAAGGGGATAGATATCAGGGGCCACAGGCCATCGTCAAAGACATACCCCACATAGCCCATGCCTTTGGAGGCCGTGACATACGTGGCCAGAATGGTCATCGTCAGTACACCTACGCCATACATTTGGTCTGCAATGGCATATTCACGCAGGGTTTTGATACCTCTTCCTACCCATAGACCTAGCACTAACGTGGCTATGAGGAAAATATATATGATGGCTGAATCTAGACTGAAGTAATGCATAAGCTAGTGTTTACATGGTTAATGTCTCATCTGCAATCGAGGGCATGCTTGTGCCCTTCCCAGCCAAGATAGTGACCTTGGCTAGACCCTTGTTACGAACTACATGGGCTCCAAAAAAGCTGATCGCGCTGGCCAATATACAGCAGGGTATGACTAGGCCTTCATTCAGGTATACTGTAGATAGGCAAAAACAGCCTAACGTAGCCAACGAGGAGAAAAAGAAGTCACCGCTATCTGTTTTGAGCCCCATAATCCCACCGATAAGGGGAATGGTAAAGAGCAAGCCGGCTAGATCCATGCCATACATGGCTATGGTATAGATATCGCGGACCATCAGCGCGACTGCAATAGCGAGGCAGCCTATCAAGCAGGTCACATACTTGACCACTCGCAGCTCATTGAAGCCCTCTACCCGCTGATGTAAAAAAGGCCTGAGCACATCGTGGGTAAAGGAAAGGCCTGCAGCGTGCAAAAACGAATCGATTGTAGACATAATCACCGCTAGCAAGCTGGTTACGATCAGTGCTTTCGCAGCGCCATCAGGTAGCTTTTCAATAAAATGGAGTACAATCTCGCTGGAGGTAGACTGCGGATACAATACAAGCGCGGCCAAGCCAATAGTAGTCAAGAGCAGGAAAAATACAACCAAAAATAGGGCGCTGAGATAGTACATATGGGCTGCTTTTCGCCCATCAGGAGCCATGAGTATACGTTGTATGAAAGGAAAGCTAAGGGGCAATGCCGGGAAGAGCATCCAGATAATTAGGATCGGGAAACTGTAATAGCTAGCTCCAAATTCCCCAGCTTTATCACGGCCAATATCAAAGAGCTGTAGCTTCTCTGGAGGTACACTGCGCAATATGTGGGGTATACCACCCGCTTCGTACAGAGCTATATGGGCTATGAGTGCTAACCCAGCAACAATGACCACAAATTGCAGTACGTCCGTCAGGGTAACGGCCTTAATACCACCCCAGGAGGCATACAAAACCACAATGAGGGCAAACGTGATAAGTAGCCAGTCGCTTTCAGCATAGAGTAGCTTACAGACATGTTGTAGGAAAAGTATTTGTATACTGGTGGCGGCTGTGCAATATACGAGTCCTAAAAACCCGGTTAATCTACGGCTGTAGTCACCGTAGAAGATCTCCATCAGGTCACCCATGGTCAAGGCGTTTACAAACTGCTTGACCCGCGGCGCGATGTATCGGCCAATAACCAGGAGGCAAAAAATGACGCCACACAAAACAGTAGGCACGAGGTGTGTGAGACCATCAGTGAATATATCACTGGGGAACCCAATCAGATTCCAGGCCTCTATGTAAGTGGCCAAAAAGGTGACAGTCAGGGTACCTATACCATATACCGTATTGGCTAGGGCATATTCGCGCATGGTCTTAATGCCACTACCCATCCAGAGCCCCACCATCAGAGTCGCTGCGAGAAAAGCCGACACGGCCATGTGCGGATATGCGTAGCTCATAAATACATTGCCCTAGACAGACTTAAGCTGACTTTTCAAAGTCTATACGCTCATACTTCGCAGCCACTTTTTGGCCATAGAACGCCAAGCATACCTTTAATAAACGATACACGTGGCTATACGATTGGGCTTGTATACCATACCGCTTGGCCTCCATCTGGGATAGACCTTCGGCAGCGAGCCCTTCTAAACTGGCTGCATCCTCGCCCAGCCGATAGTCGATCACCAAGGCTTGCTCTCCCCGGCCTATCCTGGGGATCAGCAGGGTATTCAGCTGATCAATGCCATTCTGTACTTCGTAATCAATGGAGAAGGTATTTGCCAGAGACAACATAAAGCCGCGATGGATGAGACGCGCTTCTTGCGGACTAGCCTGCGATAGGCTTTTCGACTCATCCATCAGCTCTTGCAAGAAGCTGTGAAAATAGTCTGCATCACCCCTTGATAGCCGCTCCAACAGCCTGTAGCATTGGCTCCAGCCTGTCTTCAATTTCTTGTACATCCAATCTAGCATAGACCGAATATACAGTTCGCTTATCTCGATGTTAGGTACAGCAAGTCGATATAGATTTTTCGTGTCTGGTATGGCTTCGGCGCTCAGATAGCCGCCGAAAACCAGCAGGGTGTAGGAACTACCCGTTCTTCTGAGTTCGTCAAAGTCGATCGGCTTTTGGATGGGTAGATCAAGCGTGCCTCCCGCTACCAGCGTCTGTACCGCTTCTTGATGCGAATCCAAGCACAACATCTCATCTACGCGTATGGCTTCATCCCTTTCTAACCAAAAGCGTTCTATCTGATTCTTGACTAGGCAGCGCATGATCGACCAAGGGTTGTAAAGTAATTGGTCACCAACCTTGTATCCTCTGTACCAGTGCATGATATCTGACCGCAGTATAGGTGTATAAATTTTACTGAGCATGCCGTCCAGCTCTTCCTGCGTAAATCCACAACATGTGGAAAATGGCTTATCGAGCATGGTGTAATACTGGACGTGGTTCAGCCTAGAAGAGAAGGGGCCGATTTGGGGCAAATGCAAGATACCGGTTAGGAAACCTTTCTCCAGGCAGCCATTCTCCTTGAGTGCGGCTCCAAAGAATGTGTTGTACAAAGCTAAAACGCGGTCAGCTTCTCGGGCATATTGTCTAAATTTCACAGCGGCGTCGAAGAAGGGTGCATCATATTCATCAATAAATATGTACACGCATTTGCCAAAGTGCTTACACAGCAGTTCACTCAGAAAGCGTAGGCTATCTTCTAAGTCGGCTTGGGTCATTTTGCCTTTGTAGTAACGCGCTAGCTTGGCTTTATCAGCATCTGTTAGCAAGCTTGACTCAGCTTGGATATACTGCTTCAAGTACTTGTGTCGCAGGTAGAGATCGTTGATTTGGCTTTTAAATGCCTCTTCTACTCGCTCATAAGAGCCAGTCCATCGGTCTTGCAACTCTAGGCTAATGAGGGGGTATTGGCCTTGGTGCTGCATACATTCGGGGTGCTTACTGATCGCCAAAGGCTTTACCAATTTGGTACTTTTCGAGCCAATCGTATCGATCACTATTTCTCCACCCGCGAATAGCCTGTAGTTGCGGGACTGCGCCTGAGGTATAGGCCTACCTTGCTCATCCAGGTCTATGGCTAAGAAGCGCTTCAGCATGTCCATATTGAGGCTCTTGCCCCAGTGTGGAGGACGGGTAATGGCAATCACACGGTGGTCCGTTTCTAAGAACTCCTTGATGAACAGGGTCTTGTCCACAAACACATCGCCATTCGCTACCAGCTCATCAAAACCGTGCGCCCCAGAGTATACCTTAAGCTTCTTGTTGGAAGCTTCTGCTTGACATGATAAGTTAGGCCCAAGCATGGTGTTCTCCTGTTTCGCTATTAGGTTCTGACACGGCCAAATATAAACAGATTCTAGTCAACCTCAAGCCTCAAGCTGAGCAGCTAATTCATCAGCTTCGTGTAATAACTGCTGTGCTCGACATACTGTCTTATCAATAACGGCCTGGCTAGCCAGTTTGGCTTGGTTATCGCTCAGATCTTGGGGGCTGATCACCGATAGTTCACGCATGATATCTTGCACCTTGGTTCTCAGTTTCCGCAATGGGGAGGCCAGGGCTTCACGCGTATGCGTACCACTTGTCGGTGCTAGGAGTATGCCCCCGATGATGCCCAAAGCAGCTCCGACAGCTAGCATGGTAAAGTTCAGGAGCGTTTGCTTACGCATGTCTGTGGGTAGCACTGTTTGGAAGCGGCTGCATGGGTTTCGCAACAGCATCTAATATACCATTGATAAAGAGGCTACTTTTCGGCGTGCTGTAGGCCTTAGCTAATTCTAGGTACTCGTTCATGGAAACTTTGGCAGGTATATCCTCAAAGTACAGTATTTCGCACATCGCCAGCTTCAGGAGGATACGATCTACCAACATAATCCGGTCGAGTGTCCAGTTTTTGACATGGTGCTCGATACGGGCATCCAGCTCTGCGTCTTGGGCCACCGTCTGCTGGATCAAGGTTTCATAAAAATGAAATGCCTGCTGGGTGGGCAGCGACGATGTCGGGGTTGCCAACAAGGCCAAGTTAGCCTCGGATACGGTATTTTCCGATAGGTTATCGAAGAGAGATAGGACTATCTTTTTCACCATTTTCTTGTGCGTTAGCCAATTCAAATCTACATCATTAAAGAGAGTTTGCACAGCCTCTTCCCCAAATAGGATCGCCGTTAGTAGGTAACGGAGGACGGCCTGGTCTTCAACAAGCGCAGGCGATTGGATATCCTTGTGTTGCAGGCGGGTATTCTTTTTCACAAATTGATGGTACCACGCTGTTACCAGCTCAGCTTTATCGGCCCAGGGCATAGCATACTGCTTCAGGAGCGACATAAAGGTGGGGGTTTGGCTGAGCTGCGCCAGTATACAATTGTGAGCCAACGGCTGGCCGGCGTATTGCCCAGGCGATTTTGACGCTACAGATTGCGTTTCTTGCCGGGCTAGGTCATGCCATAAGATAAGTAGCTGGAGCATGGACACGCAGCTTTGGCATATACGCTTCACCGCAGCTGACCAGCCTTTTTGCAGCAGGTGCATATCTTTTGCCAGCTCAGTGTGATAGCTAGCGTGTGCCTTTGTGACTGACGCCACCACTTGTTCAGGGTAGAGAGAGGTAGTAAGGGCTAGCTTGGGTTGTTGAGCGTTAGCGCGAAATAGCGCTAGCGCTTGGGCTTTCAGGCGCTGAGCATCGTCTGGGACAGCACCTGCAAAGATATCTGGCGTAAAATCCTGCTGAATTTGGGATAGGCTGCTATTGTAATGGACACGTTTAGCCACGTCAAAAGCGTACAGATGCTGCATGGCTTTGAGACGAATGACGCTGCGGTTACATAGCGGTTTGAGTAGCACAGTGCGATTTAGTCCGGCATGGGGAAATCCTGCATCCAATTACGCAAGGTTTCTTTCACATGGCTTAGCGTAGCGGCATGGGTAGGTTTAGCCAAAACCGTGTCGATGAGGTCTACAATTTTCTCCATATCTTTCTCTCGCATGCCTCGGGTAGTCATCGCTGCGGTCCCCAGCCGTATGCCCGAGGCTATGGCAGGCGATTGGGTATCAAACGGCACCATGTTTTTATTGACCGTAATAGCAGCTTGCCCCAAAGCAGTTTCTGCCGCTTTCCCCGTCAGGCCTTTGCTACGCAGGTCGATGAGCACCAGGTGATTATCTGTACCCCCAGACATAACGGTATAGCCCTTAGCCATGAAAATGTGGGCCAGCTGACGGGCATTTTTCTGTACCTGTCGTATGTATGCGAGGTAGGCATCGCCCATAGCTTCTCGAAAAGCTATGGCCTTAGCGGCTATGATATGCTCTAAAGGGCCACCCTGAATGCCTGGGAACACACCTGCGTCTAACAGCGTTGTCATTTTCTTGATTTTCCCTTGTCGTGTGACAGCACCCAGGGGATTGGCGAAATCTTGCCCCATGAGCAGCATACCGCCTCTGGGCCCACGCAAGGTCTTGTGTGTGGTAGTAGTTACAAAATGGCAGTGGGGCAGTGGGTCATTGAGCAACCCTCGGGCAATGAGCCCAGCGGTATGGGATATATCTCCCAGCAAGAGCGCGCCTACCTGATCAGCTATATTGCGCAGGGCAGCGTAATCCCAGTCGCGGCTATAGGCAGATGCACCGCATATAATCAGCCTGGGTTTGACTTGTTCAGCGCGAGCGGCTACTTGGGCCCAGTCAATACAGCCCGTTTCTCTATCTACACCGTAAAAATGAGCTTCATAGAGCTGACCGGAGAAACTAGCTGCTGAGCCATGGGTAAGGTGGCCTCCGTGGGCCAGATCAAAGCCCAGGATACGATCTCCTGGCCGCAGGGTAGCCAACATCACAGAAGCGTTTGCCTGCGCGCCGGCATGAGGTTGTACGTTGGCCCAAGTAGCACCAAAAAGTTTTTTAGCACGTTCTATAGCCAGCGTTTCCAGCTGATCTATGACCTCACAACCGCCATAATAGCGTTTGCCAGGTAGGCCTTCCGCATACTTATTGGTGAGGATACTACCGCAAGCTTCTCGGACTTGCAGAGAAGCAAAGTTTTCAGAGGCGATCAGCTCCAGGCCTTGGGTTTGCCGTTGGTACTCTTGGCCAATGAGATCAAATACAGCTGTGTCGCGGCTCATAGCCATAGGTGTGGTTGGTATCTGCTGCTACGTGTGCAAAGGTACGCAGCTTACCTGGCTTTTCCGAAGACACTGGCATGATTCGGGAGGTATTTGTATATGTCTCCGCTAGAGGGCCGAAGGAATATTTAAGCGCTGACCCCTGTCTATACAGGGTACATCCAGGGCGGAGCCGCGCTATTGGCCCAGCTGTTTAACGAGCTGTACTATCCGAGCAGCATCCAATCCTGTCAAGGTACTGACTTGCTCGCTGGGTAAATGGGCCAGTATCATTTGCGTAGCTATCTCGATCTTAGCTTTCTCTAGGCCTACTTGTTCACCTTCTTGTCTACCTTTCTCCAGGCCTACTTGTTCACCTTCTTGTCTGCCTTTCTCTAAGCCCACTTGCTCACCTTCTTGTCTACCTACTGCTGAACAGGAAGGTAAAGCAGTAGG
>JBCBRR010000006.1:0-28695 GCA_039819605.1 Bacteroidota bacterium
GTCTCAGGCCTTTTAGCCAAATCTGACAATCGCGGGTGATTTTTTTGGTTACTTTTTCATCATAGGAAAAAAGTAACGAAGCCCCCGCAGGGGAAAAAGCTTCGTAGAACCCGAACTTGACAAACTACAACTGCAGCCTAATAGAACGATAGAAGCCCAGACACATTAATCCACCAGTAATTGTGGCGTAGCCTTACCTACCCCCCCCCCCCCCTCCCCTAGTAGCTAGTGAGCAGCTAGCCAATCGCTGCCCACGCCTACTGATGCTACCATCGACACCCCAGGGAGCCACGTACTGCTCATCAGGCGCGGTATTTCTGCTTGCAACACAGCTACTTCTGCTTTGGGCACGTCAAAAACTAGCTCATCGTGCACTTGCATAATCATCTGCGCTTGCATGTTTTGCTGCTGTAGCCAATCATAGATCTGTATCATAGCCATTTTGATGATCTCGGCAGCTGTGCCCTGAATGGGCGCATTGATGGCGTTGCGCTCAGCAAAGCCCCTCACGGTTGCATTCTTAGCATGGATATCGCGTAGGTACTTTCTTCTGCCCAAGAGGGTAGTGACATAGCCATCCGCCCTGGCCTGCTCAATGGTATTATCGATATAGATTTTGATGGCGGCAAACTCTGTGAAGTACGCTTGGATAATTTGGCTAGCTTCAGCGCGACTGATAGATAACCTTTGTGCCAATCCAAACGGAGATATACCGTAGATAATGCCAAAATTGGCCGTCTTGGCCCGGCGCCGCATACTTTCATCTACAGATGCGATGGGCACCTTGAAAAGCTTGCTGGCTGTGGCTGCATGCACATCCTCACCCAGCCTGAATGCTGCTAACATAGTAGGGTCTTGGGCAAAAGCGGCCATAATACGCAACTCTACCTGGGCATAATCAGCTGACATCAAGACATGGTCAGGGCTACTGGGCACAAAAGCCTTGCGAATATGGCGCCCCCGGGCCGTACGTATGGGTATATTTTGCAGGTTGGGGTAGCTAGAGCTAAGCCGGCCCGTGACGACAACCATCTGGTTGTACGAAGTATGCACCCTCCCGTCCCAAGGACTCAAGAGGCTAGGTAAGGCATCTACATAGGTAGACTTCAGCTTTTTCAAGGCCCTGTAGTCGAGAATCTTGGCTACTAAGGTGTGCTTTTTAGCCAGCGATGTGAGCACCAGCTCGCTGGTAGCATATTGGCCCGATTGTGTCTTTTTCGGGTTGGGGACCAGCTTCAATTCGTCAAACAACAGGGTGCCCAACTGTTTGGGCGAATCAATATTGAAGCTACGGCCGGCTTGTGTATGGATGGCCTGTACCAACGTGTGCAGTTCTTGCTCCCAGCCCGTAGCGATCTCTTGCAGCAGACGGGTATCTATTTGGACCCCCTGGCATTCCATGGCTGTGAGCACACGTACTAGCGGTAGCTCTATTTCGTAGAAGAGCCGTTGCAGGTGGGCCTGCCGGATGGCTTCCTCCAGTTTCTTCTTGAGCTGTAGGGTAATATCTGCATCTTCCGCCGCATATTCCTTGATGGTCGCTGCCGGGACATCGCGCATGCTGCTTTGTGTAGCCCCTTTGCGTCCAATCAGAGCCTCGATAGGTAGAGGCTGATAATGTAGGTATTCTTCGGCCACTGCACTCAGGTTATGAGGCTTATCCGGTGCTACCAGGTAGTGAGCCAACATGGTATCGAAAAAGGGTGGGGCAAGCTCTATGCCGTACCGGTACAACACGCAGCTATCATACTTCAGATTATGCCCTACTTTGCAGATCTGGGGGTTTTCTAGCACCCCCTTAAACGCCTGTACGATAGCGCGGGCCTGTGCCTCATCTGTTGGTACAGGTACATAGTAGGCTTCACCCGGGTAGTAAGACCAAGCTATGCCTACCAAAGCGGCCTGGTGCGGGTCCAACCCGGTAGTTTCTGTGTCTAAGCACAGCGTGTCTTGTAGTTGTAAGTAGCGAATCAGGTCTTGGCGGAGCTCAGGCGTATCTATCAGATGATACTGGTGTGCTGTAGTGTAAATAGTTGCCAGGGGAGGAGGAGCCTCCACAGGCTTCGGGTCCGAGGCAGTAGGTAGCTGGCGCGTTGTACTTTGTGGGGTAGTAGGCTTCGGATCCGGGACAGTAGCTGAGGCCGGATGCGCTTCGCCCAGAACCCTTTTAGCTAGCGAACGGAATTCCAGTTCCTGAAAAAGGGCACTGAGCTGGTCACGATCAGGCCCGCGATATGGGTTTTGCACCCAATCGAACGCCAAGGGCACATCTTTATGAATGGTGGCCAGCTCTTTAGAAAGTATACCCTGCTGGGCATACTGGGTGACTTGCTCGCGCAACTTGCCCGTTAGCTGGTCTGCATGTGCAAGCACATTTTCTAGCGACCCAAACTGCTGAATGAGCCGCTGGGCTGTTTTGGGGCCAACACTCGGGATGCCTGGAATGTTATCTACAGGATCGCCACGAAGCCCCAAGATATCTTGGACCTGCTCCACACGGGTTATGCCCCACTGCGCCAATACTTCCTGCTCACCCAATATGGCTACACCCTGGCCCATAAACGCAGGCTTGTAGAGGTAGACCGAGGCATTCACAAGCTGGGCAAAGTCCTTATCAGGTGTCATTAAGTACACGGTAGATCCCGCCTCAGCTGCTCGACACGCCAACGTTCCTAAGATGTCATCCGCTTCATAGCCTTCACTTTCTAGTACAGGTATCCTAAAAGCTTCTAAGATCGACTTGATGTAAGGAATAGCCGCACTGATTTCTTCAGGTTGTGCCAACCGGTGCGCCTTATAACTTGGATAGCGCTGATGGCGCCAGGTGTTTGCAGCTTTGTCAAAGGCCACAGCTATGTGGGTAGGTTTTTCTTTCTGGATGACTTCCACGAGGGTATTCGTGAACCCCAAAATAGCCCCCGTATTCATGCCTTTCGTATTGAGCCTGGGGTATTTACGCAATGCAAAATGCGCCCGATAAATGAACGCCATAGCATCTAGTAAGAAAAACTTGGGAGCAGGTGCAGGCATATACTTTGTGTCTACTGGGACTTGAAGGCCTGCCAAAAGCACTGTAAATCAGCACATGTAGAAGACGCGTGATGGGAGTTTAGGGCTTTTTCATATGTTTGCCCTGCTAAAAATAGAAAAATGTACGCTATGGCCATGACTTGCGTACCATGAAGATCAAAAACAACAACACAATGAAAAATATAGAAGTATCACCCATTTTAAAAATGATGCTGCTGGCCATGATTACAGAGTGTAACAGCTTGCCTTTAAGCGATAAGAACTCTCGTGCCCTTGTATCCAGCAGTGAAGGCTCTAAGGAGCATATGGCCAAGTCAGAGGCTACTAACAGCGATAAAGCATCCATCAATGAACCAGGTTCAGCCACATCAAGAACATCATGCCCTAGCCAAGTAAGGATGGTAGGCCCTTTGCGACCTTTAGCGCCTAAGTCAGGATACGCATTTGGACAACATAACACAGGTATACGGAGGCATGACGAGGTAAGACTACGTGCAGCCCCACCCGTGGTTGTACTCCAGGAAAAAGAAAACGTCACCCATAATATCCACGCCGCGAATAGGGTATGTATCCGCAACAAACAGGCGGAAGACGTCTTTTTTGAAGAACTGGTCAGGCTTACTGGCAATTATCGAACTTGCCTAGGAGAAATTAAATCGCTGCTAAAGAGCAACGAGGATAGCCTACAACAGGGCTATGTCTCTTTTGTTAACGGTTCTGCATACACCGTTTTACACTATCTAGCTGAGCAGGGTGCCACAGAGCTAGTGCAGTACCTTATAGAGGATTTGCAAATAGATCCAGATGTGCGTAATGGAGAGGCGAAAATAACGGCTCTGCAGTATGCAGCTTACCAAGGTCATCTACATACTGTCAGGTATCTGATCAGTAAAGGAGCCAGCCTAAATCATAGAGACAGGCATCACAAGTCCGTAATATTCTATGCAGTAACAGGGGGGCAGCTGCGCGTAGCCACCTATCTTGTAGAAGCAGGTGCAAGCATGGAGGCTATGGATAATATAGCCTACAAAGGTTTTAATCTACTGCACACAGCCATTATGCACCACGATGTCTATTTCGTAGTAGACTTGCTAGATATTATGCAAGCTAAAGACGTAGATGTGATAAATATGGCGAATCAGCGAGCAGATCTGGCAGATTGGGCTACGCCCCTGAGCTTAGCAGATGTGCGCTATGGCGAGGACAATTTAGTTTCAGTAAGGCTGAAAGCCATTATCTCTGGGAGCGTGCAAAAGGCTGACAGACGGAAGTGGTCAGAGCATGGAGAAGTGCTGTAATAGGCACGCAGCTTCGTAACATGCACAGGGAGACGTGCAAACATCTCCCTGTATCATGTTCACCTCTAATCTTCCCCTATTAGCTGATCGGGATCTGACGGATGGGCTGTACCTGCGCCGCGGCTTGCTTAGGCAAATGTATGCGCAAAATACCGTCTTCGTATTTAGCAGATAATGCGTCCGCTTTGACTGAATCAGGCAGCGTAAAGGACCTTTTGAAGCTTTGGTAATTAAACTCTCGCCGCGTGAAATTTCCCGCTGCATCTGTGTCCTGGTCGCTTTCTTCTACCTCAGCAGCAACAGAGAGTATCCCCTGATCTACCTCTATCTTTAAATCGTCGCGCTGCATGCCCGGTAGTGCCAGACATACTAAAAAATGATCGGGTTTCTCTTCAATGTTTACAGCAGGTAAGGTGGCATGCCTTCGCTGACCAGCCAAATCTGTGATGTCATTGCCAAAGAAATCTTCCCATATACTGGCAAAACTGGGTAGTAACCCACCGTGATTTATTTTCATTAGTGCCATCGTAACCTCCTTGATTAGCATTATACATATTTTCTATCTATCTAGATATTGCGCAATATGTATGCCAAAGCCAAACTGTATGACCCCGATCGGAAACGGTCAACATATGAGGCACATGATAAGTTCGTGCAAGGCATCCCTGTACACCGAAGGGGCCACGTGCGTGTGGAGTAGGCGAATCGCCTGATTTCTGTAACGATACATGGCTGCCTGGGCATGGGGGATAGCCCCAGTGGCTTCGATCAGTGACATGATGGGCCGCAGGCGCACACTATCTAGGCTAGGAAGATGTAGGATGGCCCACATTTTCTCACGATTGTCGGCTGTGGTTTGCTGTAAAGCATACAATAACGGCAAGGTTACTTTGCGCGCCTTTATATCCTGCCCTATATCCTTGCCTGGATCAATATTCGGGAAACCTCCTAGGTCTAATATGTCGTCCCGAATCTGGAAAGCTATACCTAGGTCAGCTCCTAAATCGCGCCACACAGCCGCCTGATCAGGATGGGCCCCAGCTGATAAAGCCCCTAGGGTGCAGCAAGCTGCTATGAACTTCGCAGTTTTCTTGCGAATAGCCTCAAAATAGGCGGGCTCGTCAATGTCAAATTGGCAGGATTTTTCCAGCTGTAGAAACTCTCCTTGTACCATGACTTGCATAACCTCCGCTATCGTATCGATAAACTGGATATCGTGGTGCGCCACAGCCATACGTAATAGCTGGCTCAACAGGTAGTCTCCCAGCAAAACGCCTGTCTGATTATCCCATAGCGTATGGACAGTACGTACTCCTCTGCGGTATGACGCCGCATCTACAATATCATCGTGCACCAGCGAACCATCGTGAAACATATGTACCCAAGCCGCTCTTCGGCGGGCTACGTCTGTAAGCGCTCCTTGCGCAGCAGCAACCAGTAGTACCAGTCGGGGCCGTAGCTGTTTACCTGGCTGCTTTAGGACATGCTCTATACATGCATTGAGCCCTTTGCCTTGACCTAGGAGTACTTGGCGCAGATATGTAGCGATATCCGCGAGCTCTTGGTCGATACGGGATTTTACAGAAGCGATATCCTCAGGATGCTGCATAAAGTAAGGCGGAGTAGATCAGCAATGGTCAAGCTGTTGCTGTAGACAGGCGATTTTATGCATCACGTCAGCTTGTTTCTTTTGCTCTAGCGCCACCACAGCCTGGGGCGCCTGTTGCTGGAATCGAGGGTTGTTCAGTTTCTTCGTAATGGTAGCTAAAAACCCTTCATAGTAGGCTAGCTGCTGAGCCAAGTGCTTTCTCTCTTGTGCATGGTCTAGCACATGGGGCGCGGACAAGAAAAAGGGATGCCCCTGTACATCCAGGGGTATCTTTTGCGCGGGTAAGGTATCAGCCACCGTAATCTGGGTGATGTGGGCTAGCTTCTTGACGTAGGTAGTCCAGGGCTGCAGCCAAGCCGGTATGGGTTGGGTACTGTAGAGCACCCGCTCTTGGCGATGTGCCCCTGGCTGTTGCGTACTTCGGTTTCGAATCTGGGTTATGAGCGCAAAGGCTCCCTGAGCAGCCCAAAGTAGCTGACTATCATACGTTGCTGCTTGGGGCCACGGGGCTACCAGGATACAGCCGGATGCCGACCGTTCGGCCAGGTGGTGCCACAGCTCTTCCGTAATAAACGGCATGAACGGATGCAGCATCTTCAAGATCGTAGCCAGGAAGTGGATGGTAGCTTCGTAAGTAGCCCGGGCAACAGGCTGGCCATACGCAGGCTTCACCATTTCTAGATAATAGGCACAGAACGCGTCCCAGATCAGTTTATAAATCGTTAGGAGCGCTTCGGAGATGCGAAAGCTTTCAAAATGAGCATCTACCTCAGCCAGCGCCTGGTGTAGGCGGGCTGTAAACCATTGCCTGGCTAGGCGATGATCTACAGCCTCATCGGGGTTATCGGCTATGGACCAGCTCTGTACCAACCGAAAGGCATGCCAGAGTTTCTGGCCAAAATTTCTGCCCTGTGCACAATGTTGACTATCAAACAGTAAGTCCTGGCCAGCCGGGGCGCTAAAGAGCATGCCGACACGGGTGGCATCTGCACCATATTGGTCGATCAGGTCAATGGGATCGGGCGAATTGCCCAGTGACTTAGACATCTTTCTCCCTAGGTGGTCGCGTACAATGCCCGTGAAGTACACATGCTTGAAGGGGTAGGTCTGCCGAAAGGCATACCCGGCCATAATCATTCTGGCTACCCAAAAGAAAATGATCTCTGGCGCCGTGACCAGGACATCTGTAGGGTAAAAATAGTTGATGGCTGCATTGTGGGGGTCTTGCCATCCATCAAAGACACTGATAGGCCATAGCCAAGAGGAAAACCAGGTATCCAATACGTCAGGGTCTTGGGTTATATCAGCTGCTGTAAGATCCGGATATTGCTTTTGTGCCTTGGCCAGGGCTGCCGCTCGATCTTGCGCGACAACGACGGTACCATCTGGCAAGTAGAACGCCGGGATCCGTTGGCCCCACCACAATTGCCTGGAAATGCACCAATCTTGGATATTCTCTAGCCATGTACGGTACCTGTTTTTGAGCTTGGGGGGGTGAAATTGGATGGTACCTGACAATACATGCTCCAATGCAGGCTGTACCCACGCCTGCATACGTACAAACCATTGCCTGGAAATGCGGGGCTCTATGATGGCATGGGTACGCTCTGAAAAACCTACGTGGCTGGTATGGGTAGCGGTATGCACCAGACGCCCTTGTGCACGCAGCTGTTGTACCATTTTTTCTCGGGCCACGAAGCGGTCTTCCCCTACAAAGTGCCCTGCAGCCTGGCTGAGTGTAGCGTCTTCATTGAAAATGTCAATCACCGCCAGGTTGTGCTTTTGGCCTAGGGCATAGTCATGCCCATCATGGGCAGGGGTCACTTTGAGGCAACCCGTCCCAAAAGCGGGATCTACGTAGGTATCGGGGATGATGGGTATGGCCCTATGCACCATGGGTACCCAAGCTTGTTTTCCATGCAGATGCTGATACCGGCTATCGTCTGGATGCACACAAATGGCTGTGTCGCCCAGTAGGGTTTCAGGGCGCGTGGTAGCAATCACTACCTGTTGGTCACTATCTACCAACGAGTACGCTATGTGGTATAGCTGCGTTTCTAGGGGTTTGTACACGACTTCATCATCCGAAAGCGCGGTCCTGGCCACCGGGTCCCAGTTGATCATCCGCACACCTTGGTAGATGTACCCTTGGTCATAAAGCCGAACAAATAGATCCTGTACGCTGCTAGACAGGTTAGGCTCCATGGTAAAACGCAGCCGTTCCCAATCGCACGAGAGGCCTAGCTTTTGTAGCTGTGCCGTGATGATATGCGTATACTTATCTTTCCATTGCCAGGCATGGGCTAGAAATTCCTCACGGGTGAGGTCCTTTTTATCGATACCCTGCTCCCGCAACATGGCTACCAGCTTAGCTTCCGTAGCAATGGAAGCATGGTCCAGGCCTGGCACCCAGCAAGACTCTTTCCCCTGCATCCTCGCCCTACGGATCAGGACATCCTGCAGGGTGAGGTTGAGCACGTGCCCCATGTGTAGCCTACCGGTTATGTTCGGGGGCGGCATAACGATGGTATAGGGTTCTTTTTGGGCATTGGGCTGTGCCCTAAAGAAACCCTGCCGAAGCCAATGGGCATACCACTTTTGGGCAGTTGCGGTGGGGTCGTAGTGGCTAGGCAGCTGCTTGGGGGGGGGGGGTACGCTCATCTGTAGATTCCAGCTTTGTTCAGGGCGTCTCGATAGTGCCTCCCCTTTCTGTTATGCTCCCGAAAATGTGTGGAAAAATGGTGGTAGCCCGAGAAATCAGCCTTGGCCGAAAAATAGAGGTAGTTGTGTTTTTGATAGTGAAGCACAGCGTCGATCATGGCAATGCTAGGTACCGCAATCGGGCCGGGTGGCAAACCTGTATATAAGTACGTATTGTAGGGAGAGTCAATCTGCTGGTGCTTGTTGAGTACCCTCGTCACGGTCGGATCGCCCACGACGTGTATGAGGGTAGCACACGACTGCAGTCTCATGCCTCTTTTCAACCTGTTGATATAAACCCCAGCAATGATGGGGGCTTCTGAAAGCTTATTCGTTTCTTGCTGTACAAGTGAAGCTAGTATCGTAACCTCGATGGGCGATAGCCTAAGCTGGCGGGCAAGTGCCAGGCGCTCCTTGTTCCAGAACTTTGTATACTCTACATACATCCTGTGAAATAGGGTCTGCGGCGTGGTGGTCCAATACACCTCATAGGTATTGGGGATAAACATAGCCAGCACGTTATCGGGATGAAAGCCATAGGGTGCTAGGAACGCTACGTCGCCCAGCAGCCGCTGAAAATCCTCAGCGGCTATCCATAGGTTTTTTGTGATTTTTTCAGCCAAGTCTGCTTGGGTGCGTAGGTTATGCAACGTGATCTTGACAGGAGACTGGGCACGGCTTCTCAGCAAGCTGAGGGCTTGCCAATTATTCATGTTGGGCCGTAAGGTATAAACCCCCGGCCCTACCTGACGATCGTAACGCATCAAGTAGGCTAATAGGCGAAAAGAAACCCCATTGCCCAGATACCCTTCTTGGTAGAGCTTATATTGCAGTTCCTGAAAAGACATGCCGGGCGGGATACACACCGATTGCTGCCCTTGACCTACTAAAATATTGGGCCGCTTTACCAGGTAGTAACACGTCAGCAGCGTTGTTAACGAAAACAAGATCCCAGACGTCAGTAGCCCATAGCCCCATTTTTTCACGGCATTTGGGGTTATGGACAGGCTTGTTTTGTAGAAGACGGACATATATGTTAATATTGAGCTTGTATATTCCTCCTTAGCTCAGTTGGTTAGAGCATCTGACTGTTAATCAGAGGGTCGCTGGTTCGAGCCCAGCAGGAGGAGCTAGAAGCATTCAGATCTGTATATTCATGTCCAAGCATAGAGGAAAGGTGGTCGAAAAAGTAGTTCTAGGCGGCCCATACCCTATCAAAAAGCTGGCTGATAAGCTCCAAATAAGCAGGAATACACTGTATCAGAAATTTAAAAAGCAGGACCTGAGCTACGACTTTATCCTAGAGGTAGGTAGCCTCATACACCACGACTTTACCCAGGAATTTAAAGAGCTCTCCCCTACCCTCTTTATCGACCGGGCAACCCATGCTAGAAAGCTGGGCATCTTGCAAGCCAAACATGTATACCTGGCTGCACGATATGACCAATTACTTCGCTTTCTGGTACACATAGCCCAGAAGTACCCCCTGAGCAATGGGATCGCAGCAGATATCAGGGAGATGCGGACAGCGTCGGAGATAGGATCTTCTGCAAGATCGTAACCTAACGCTGTCCTACCTACCTGGGCCTGCAATAGGGCAACACGCTTTAGGCAAGGGCTTCCAAGTCCTTCAAATATTTAATAATTCGCTCGTTCGGGGAATCACAATCCTTGGCAAACACCAGGGGTGAGCCGAGATCGCCCTCGCTACTCAGGGGAGCTCCGTGCTCACAGAGACATTTTACTACCTCGAAGTGATCGTTTTGGATGGCACTGTGCAAGGGTGTCCAACCGCTACCGTCTACCGCCGCCAGTTTAGCCCCTTGCTGCAGGAGGTACTCTACTACAAGTAGGTGTCCATTGTGGGCAGCCATACAGAGGGGGGTGAGACCTTCGTCATCTTGGGATTCTATGCGAGCCCCTTTTTGGCACAGCCACTGCACTACCTCTAGGCAGCCCTCATACGCAGCTATGCTGAGTGGTGTTGACTCCAACTTGTCAAGGGCCTCTATGTCAACCTCGTCCTGCTCGCAAAGGTATTGGACCACCCCTAGTCGGTTGTTTCTAGCAGCCGCATGCAAGGGCGTATATTTTTCTGGGGTAGTATACGCCAGGTTAGCTCCTGCCCCGTGTAGGTACTGTACGACTGGCAAATGGTCATTTTGTGCAGCTACATAGAGCGGCGAGAAGCCAAATAGATTATCGATAGCCTCTATATTAGCTCCTCTTACATGTAGGTACTTCACGACCTCTAGATGACCATTGTGCGCAGCGATGTAAAGGGCTGTGATACCCCCTATTTCCCCTGACACTGCCTCTAGGGGTGCACCGTTCGTACAAAGATAGGTTACAATATCCAAGTACCCCTCTTTGGCAGCTGCCTCGAGTGGCGTAAAGTCATTTCTACTAACAGTATCTAGAGAGACGTTCTGTTCGCAGAGGTACTCAACTACAGGCAAATGGCCATTTTCAGAAGCTACATAGACAGGTGTGCGGTTAGACGGATCTCTTACTTCTAGCTTAGCACCCCGTTTATGTAGATATTCCATTACCTGTACGTGGCCATTTCTAGCACTAACCCAAAGGGGGGTAACCCCTGCAGGGTTATCGGCTTCTAGGTCAATATCTTTTTCACTTTCACAGATAAACTGTACCATGGGTAGATGACCTTCATAGGCAGCCAAATAGACCGGACCATATCCGTTAGCAGCTATTTGCTGTAGGCTAGCACCTTTCCCATGGAGGTACCTGGCTATATCCAAGTGATTATTTTGGGCAGCGAGCCCAAGGGCGGTAATGCCCTGGCTACTGAGTACATCAAGGTCTACCCTACCTGCAGTGAGTGATGTAACGGCATCTAGATCGCCATCTCTAGCCGCTCTGTGTAAGGGGGTTAGACCATCGGCTGGTAGCATGGCTGGGGTACTCCCCTCACCCGAGCGACTTGGTTGGCGCAGGCCGGCACATGCCCCTGCACCAGTCTGTGCTGCTTCATAGGCGTCCAGTAGCGACTCTAGGTGTGACATAGGCTGCACTCCTAGGGCTTGCGCGTCGAGCGTAGGATATTGTCTTGAAAGCCACAGGGCAAGTGGGCTAACTTCTGCTGCGGGGTCTGACACAACAGGGCTAGGATCGTTATTGGTGTTAGGTTGACACAGTGACTCTGTGTCCGGGACTGTCAGCTTACCGTCTGGGCTCTGACAGCTCTGGAGTATCCCGACAAACAGGACACACCGCGCTATGATTCTTTTGGTGTAAGTATGCATGTTTTTCATTAGCTGATCGTAGTTTATACTCTGGGATATATATTCGGGATATATCTTATGCAACTTTAGGAAAAATATGGCTGAGATACAAATCCTATTTGTATGACCGCCACGCTACCTACCCTATGTTTTATTGTTTCTGTATACCTGCATGGGCACTCGTGGTGGTGTATCTAGAGCGCAAGCTAGCTGCCAGTATCCAGCACAGGTGGGGGCCTACCGAAGTGGGTTACCGAGGCATATTGCAGACGTTAGCAGACATGCTGAAGCTACTTCAAAAAGAATCGATCTGGCCTACATCCACTGACCCTTATCTATTTCTAGCCGCACCTATCTGGATGTTCACAACTGTTATGGCCGCTTTTGCCGTTATGCCTACCCCCATTGGGGGCAGCCCTGCTACGAAAACGGGGGCGCTGTATGTCATATCTATGCTTGCCCTCAAGTTTGTGGGGGTATTTATGGCGGGATGGGGGTCCAATAACAAGTATGCTCGTTTGGGTACTCTACGCGCCCTGGCCCAGCTGATCTCGTACGAGATCCCGCTGGGGCTGAGTGTCTTGTGTGTGGTCTTGGTAGCCCACACCCTAGACCTGTCGCTAATCTCGCTACAACAAGGCTGGGTGCTCAGCGGAGGTGGGGTACCTAACGCAGGCGCAGCAACCGGCATAAACGGGGGGATTTTCAGCTGGTATATATTGCGCTCGCCAGGCCTTACGTTAGCTTACCTCGTCTTTTTCATCACCTCACTGGCCGCATGCCATAGAGCGCCTTTTGATCTTGCAGAGGCGGAGTCAGAATTGATCGGCGGGTTTAGGACCGAGTATGGTGGGCTCCGGTGGGCTTGGATCATGTTATCTGAGTACGGCACCTTATTTCTGATGAGTTTGTTAGGTACGGTGCTATTCTTAGGGAGCTGGCAGACACCTTTCCCCAACGTAGGGAGCCTTCCCTTGGGCACGTGGACGTGTGGAGCACCTGGCAGCCTAGTGGGTAACTTCTGGGCATTTTTTTGGTTATTTGCAAAGTCGTTAGGTATAGTTCTCATACAGATGGGGATAGGGTGGTCGCTACCCCGCTTGCGTTTTGACCAGGTTATATACATAGGTTGGGTGTACCTGACCCCTATCGCATTTGTCAGCCTACTGGTTACTATAGGATGGCACCTGCTAATGCTGTAGGGTGCCTACAGCAGCCCTGACACGTTCAAGATCCATGCGACAACGCTTACAAGACTACTGCAGCGCGATTGTACATACCATCCAGTCATTGGGCAGTAGCCTGCGTGTGACGGGAAGGTACTTATTTAGGAAGGTGCAGCGGTCTTCACCTGTGGGCATAGAGACAGCTGGGTATTTTACAGCAGCTCAGGGCGACATAACCTTAGCCTATCCGCACCAGGCGTTTCCCATACCTGCCCGTGGGCGTTACAAACTGCACAATGCCATCGAAGATTGCATTGTATGTGACCGGTGCGCACAGATCTGTCCGGTAGACTGCATAGACATAGTGCCGATACGCTCGCCCGTACCCATCGGGAAAACCAGCCAGGGTGTGCCCAAACAGATCTATGCAGCTAAGTTTACCATTGACATGGCCCAATGCTGTTTCTGTGGCTTGTGTACAACGGTATGCCCTACTGATTGCCTTACCATGACCGCAGCGTACGACTTTAGTACATTCGACCTCATAGAGCATTGCGTGAATTTTTCTACCATGACGCCTGAGCAAATCGATGAGAAAACAGAGATATGGGCAGCGCATGTAGCAGCTGCACCTACCCCCCCATAGGTCCAGCGCACTGTGGTTCTGCCCATCCATTACAACCTATACCCATGAACATTACGCCTATCTATTACGTACTGGCAGCCCTGGTAGCCCTAGCTTCCCTAGGCATACTTTTTACCCAGGAAGTGCTGCATGCGCTGCTGTTGTTCATGGTTAGTAGCATGGGGCTGGCGGGTATATATTTTATGCAGGGCGCTTCTTTCCTAGCTGTCGTGCACACCATTATGCAAGCCAGCAGCTGCCTGGTCATGATCCTGTTCAGCATCATGCTATGCTCGACTGCACCAGGTAATACGTTGCGTCGCAGCCGTGGGGTACTTGTCGTAGGTAGCCTGTTAGGTGCCGGTTGCATGCACATGCTGTCATGGCCCTTACCTGCTATAGCCGCTAGTAGGGCTATACAAGATGTGGTGGTAGATCTAGGACTAACGTGGGTGAGTATCTATGGGTTGGGGATGGAGATGGGGGGGGTGATATTGCTCATAGCCCTAATAGGAGCTGTGTACATAGCTGGGGATAAGGATACTAGGTGAAGTATGCATTGGGGGGCAAAGAAGCGCTGTATCATTTGTATACTATCTATCTGGTTAGGTACAAGCCCAGCACAAGCTACGGGTAAGCAGGCCCAGTTTGCGCAGGAGCGGAAAGCCCTAGTAGCCAAGATTCAGCATCTGAAGCGGATCTTACGGGAAACTGAGGCCAAGCAAAAAGTCAGTGCTGGTCAGCTCAGTACTTTGAACAAACAGATAGCAGCTAGTGAATGCCTGATCACCACCATCACACAGGAAATAGAAGCCATGGATCAGAAACTGATCCAGCAATCCCATACCATAGCGGAGCTAGAGCAGGATCTACATACACTCAAGAAAGAATATGCCGCTATGATCTACCTAGGTGCTAAGGCCATGCAGGGTATGCAACCTATAGCTTTGGTTTTTGCAGCTGCTTCTTTCCAAGAACTGGTACAACGGCTACAGTACATCAGGCAATATGCTAGGCTACGACAAAGGCACTTGCAGGCCATCCAGCAAGTAACCGCTAGGCTGCAGGTGCAGCGTATGTCGTTAGAAAACAAAAGAAAGGCAAAAGGGACACTATTGGCCAAGCACCAGGATGCTTATGACAACCTGAAAAGGCTGCGCCAAGAACAGCAGCAGTTGGTCGCTGCCTTAAGCCATAAGCGTAGCCACTTGCGCAAGTCCTTAGCCGACAGGCAGGTAGCCCTGAAGCGGCTGGATAAGCTCATCACCGAGGTTGTCCAACGAGACCTAGCTACCCAGGCACAATCCAATGCATCTACCTCTACCACTGCTAGCCCCCACGCTGCTCCTGGAAAGTACAAGTTAGATACAGATTTTGCGCGCCACAGGGGTAAGTTACCGTGGCCTGTTGCTGATGGCTTTATCAGCCATCCCTTCGGGATACACGCCCACCCAATTTTACACGAGGTGAAAGTAGAAAATATGGGTATCGACATCCAAACCCAAGCCGGGGCACGTGTACAAGCCATTTTTGCGGGGTCTGTCAAGACCATCACGTTTGTACCTGGTATGCAAAATGTAGTGATTATACAGCACGGCTTATACTATACGGTATATGCTAAGCTAAAGACGGTATCTGTCAAGGTGGGGCAGCGTGTAGACATGCACACGCCTATAGGCGAGGTCCATACCCAGGAGGATGGGATAACAGAGCTACAGCTACAGGTCTGGAAGAGCAACCAGAAATTGAACCCCGTGGGCTGGCTACGCAAGCAATGTGTATGACGGAGCGCTAGGCTTTGATGGTCACTTCTACGCCACTAGGTAGATCTAGCTTCATCAGTGAGTCTACGGTCTTGTTATTATGCGCATAGATATCTATGAGTCGCTGATAGGTACACAACTGAAACTGCTCTCGCGATTTTTTATTGACGTGCGGCGAGCGCAGTACGGTATAGATTTCTCTTTTGCTAGGCAAGGGTATGGGGCCGCTAATTACCGCCTTGGTGGCTTTGGCTGCCTGCACAATGCGCTCAGCAGATTTGTCGATGAGGTTGTAGTCGTAAGACTTGAGCTTTAAACGAAACTTCTGCACCATAGGCTAGGTTACTTTGCGGCTACGCCGGTAGCTTTCTCGATAATGGCAGTAGCCAATTGTTTAGGCACTTTCTCATAGTGGGAGAAAGTGAGGGTAGCGGAGGCCCGGCCTGAGGTTATGGTGCGCAGATCAGTTACATAGCCAAAAAGGGCAGCCAGTGGCACGGAGGCCTTGATAGCCTGTACACTTCCCCGCGCGTCTAGGCCTTTCATAATGCCCCTGCGCTTATTGAGATCGCCGGTTACGGCGCCTGTGAACTCATCGGGGGTCATCACTTCTACCCCGATAATGGGCTCCATAAGCACCGGGGCAGCTTTCTTAGCCGCTTCTCTAAAACCTACCCGAGCAGCTAACTCAAAGGACAGGGCATCGGAGTCTACTTCGTGGAAAGAACCGTGTATGAGCCGCACCTGCATAGCTTCTACCGGGTACCCCGCTAGTGGGCCATTGGTCATAGCAGCGGCAAATCCTTTTTGCACTGCTGGTATGAATTCTTTGGGAATAGCTCCTCCTACAATTTGGTTGATAAATGCCAGCCCTGCTTGGTCGTCAGTTCTGGGACCCAGTTCAAAGACAATGTCGGCAAATTTACCCCGGCCGCCCGTCTGTTTCTTATATACCTCTTTGTGCTCTACGGTGCCCGTAATGGTTTCTTTATAGGCTACTTGGGGAGGACCCTGGTTAATTTCTAGCTTAAACTCGCGTTTTAACCGATCCATAATAATCTCTAGGTGTAGCTCGCCCATACCTTTCAGCAAGGTTTGCCCAGTTTCTTCATGGGTTTCTACGCGCAGCGTCGGGTCTTCCTCAATCAGCTTAGCAATGGCAATGGACAGTTTGTCTACATCTGCCTGTTTTTTAGGCTCTATGGAGTAGCCGATCACAGGCTCAGGAAAGGACATGGCTTCTAAAATCAGCGGGTGTTTCTCGTCTGTCAGCGTATCTCCTGTCTTGATGTCTTTAAACCCTACACAAGCACAAATGTCCCCCGCACCGATTTTATCGACGGGGTTCTGTTTATTGGCATGCATTTGCATCAGGCGCGAGATGCGTTCTTTTTTGCCTGTCCGATTGTTGTACACATATGAGCCTGCCTGAAGCTCGCCAGCATAGACGCGCATGAAGGCTAACCTACCTACAAAGGGATCGGTAGCGATCTTGAAAGCCAAAGCTGTAAAGGGTTCACGTTTACTCGGCTTTCTGGTGATGGGCGGTTCAGATCCCATCTGTATACCTGCAATAGGGGGCAAGTCGAGTGGAGAGGGCAGATAAGCGCATACGGCATTCAGCAACGCCTGCACCCCTTTGTTTTTAAAGGAAGATCCGCAGAGCACCGGTGAGCAAGACATGGAGACGACCGCTTTCCGTAGGGCAACCATGATTTCTGAAGTGGTGATGCTATCCGGATCGTCAAAGAATTTCTCTAGGAGTGCGTCGTCATGCTCTGCCACGCTTTCTATGAGCTTTTGCCGCCACTCCTGCACGGTATCTACGAGATCGTCTGGGATGGGTACGACTTGATAAGTCATGCCCAAGTCTTGTTCATTCCAGATGATGGCCCGGTTGGAAATCAGATCTACAACGCCCTGGAAGCTACTTTCGCTACCGATGGGTATTTGTAAGGGTATGGGGTGGGCGCCTAGCTTCTGTCTGATTTCGGTAAGCACATTGAAAAAATCAGCCCCCGCCCTGTCCATTTTATTGACAAAGCATATCCTAGGCACTTTATATCGATCAGCTTGCCGCCATACGGTTTCTGACTGGGGTTCTACACCTGATACAGCACAGAAGAGCGCCACGGCTCCGTCCAAGACCCGCAGCGAGCGCTCTACTTCTACCGTAAAGTCAACGTGCCCAGGGGTATCGATGATGTTGATCTTGTACGTCTTGGTATGATTTGTGGGCTTCCCTTGCTGGGTGGGGTATTGCCAAAACGTAGTGGTAGCTGCCGCCGTAATGGTGATACCGCGCTCTTGCTCTTGCGCCATCCAATCCATGACTGCAGCACCTTCGTGCACCTCACCTATCTTATGTATGAGTCCCGTATAGTATAGTATACGCTCGGTGGTGGTGGTTTTGCCAGCATCAATGTGGGCCATGATGCCTATGTTGCGTAAGGATGCTAAATCTTCTGTCATGCTTAAAATCTAAGGTGTGAAAAGGCCCTGTTGGATTCTGCCATCTTGTGGGTCTCTGTCTTCTTCTTAACAGCTTTGCCTTCCCCTTGTGAAGCGGCGATAATCTCGTTAACCAATCTCTCTTTCGTTGTCTTCTCTGGTCTTGACCTAGCCTGTGTAATGAGCCATTTGATAGCCAAATAGGTACGTCTATCGCCTCGGATTTCTATGGGTACCTGCAGGGTAGTCCCCCCCACCCTTCTGCGCTTGACTTCTACAGCGGGGGTAGCATTTTGCAACGCTTTCCGCCATACTGTCAGCCCACCCTCACCTGTCTTTTCACCCACCACGCGTAGGGCGCCGTAAAACAAGCTAGCGGCTAGATTTTTCTTGCCCTGGACCATCATGTTGTTGATAAATCGGGTTACAAGTGGATCTTGGTATTGTAAGTCAGGTAATAGGGTTCTTTTCTTAGCGCGTTTTTTTCTCATGACGTGATGTAGGCAGATGGCCCGTGGCTACTTTTTAGGACGTTTGGCGCCATACTTGGAGCGACCTTGCAATCTATCTCGTACGCCCGCTGTATCTAGGGTACCGCGTATAATGCGGTAGTTAATACCCGGTAGGTCTTTGACCCCACCCCCCTCGATGAGCACCACGGAGTGCTCTTGCAAGTTGTGCCCTTCGCCCGGTATATAGACCGTGACTTCTTTGCCGCTGGATAGCCTCACCCTAGCCACCTTCTTCATAGAAGAGTTGGGCTTTCTAGGCTTCATGGTAGTTACCTTGGTACAAATCCCCCGGCGTTGCGGGCAAGCAACTAGGGCAGGTGATTTAGAGGTATAGGTAGGTCGGCTTCTACCCTTTCTGATGAGCTGTTGTATGGTTGCCATAGGCGTATGAATTACAGTGTGCTGGGCCCGTGATCCCAACACAAACTTATATATCCAAATCTATATAATTCAACGGACTGTTGAAAGAGAAACTTGGGTTAGCTGAAATAGCTAAAATCATGTTCCGGTTGTAACTGGGTCAAGAACTGATAAAACAGCTCTATGGTTTGCTCTACGTCTTGCTTATGCACCATTTCTACTGTGGTATGCATGTATTTGAGGGGGAGCGATATGAGGGCAGAAGGGATCCCTGCACCGGCATAGGCGAAAGCATCTGTATCGGTACCTGTATACCGGGAAGAAGCTAGCCTTTGAAAAGGTATTTGGTTTTGGGTGGCCACATCCATCAGCATATCGCGCACACGGTTCTGTACAGCTGGGGCATAGGTAAGCACAGGGCCTTTTTTACAAGCGATATCCCCTTGCTTGATTTTGTTGTATTGCGGCGACTGCGTGTCATGTGTTACATCTGTCACCACGGCCAAATGGGGCTGCAGTCGGTGCGCAATCATCGAGGCGCCCCGCAGACCTATTTCTTCTTGCACGGCATTGATAACGTACAGCTTAAAAGGCAACCGGGCTTTGCGCTCATGCAGCCGCTTAGCTACTTCAGCGATCATAAAGCCACCGATCCTATTATCCAGGGCGCGCCCTACTAGATAGCCCTGGTTCAGGTCCATTAGGTTGGCATCAAAGGTCACTACGCACCCCACATGGATACCGAGTTCCTGCACCTCTTCAGCGGAATGACAGCCACAATCGAGCACAATGGTTTCGATGTCTGGCTTGACAGGTTTCTTCTTGTCACGCACATGTACGGCAGGCCATCCAAAAACAGCCGGCACAGTCTGCTGACCGACATGTATGTGGGCCCGCATAGAGGGGGTAATCTCGTAGTCAGAGCCGCCGTTGCGGATCACATAGATGTAGCCTTCTTTGGTGATGTAGTTGACATACCAGGAGATTTCGTCCGCATGGGCTTCGATGGCTACCTTATATGTAGCTTCCGGGTTGATAGTACCTACAGCGGTGCCGTAGGTATCGGTATAGGTCTCGTTTATGTAAGGGCGTAGGTAATCGAGCCAGAGTTTCTGGCCATTCGTTTCATAGCTTACGGGTGAGGTGTTATTGAGATAGGTGTGTAAGAATGCTTCACTTTGTTTGTCCATAATTTCGTTGCTATTCTGCTAGGGGTTACCCCTTTACTACTTTTTTGCGTGCCTGGCGCATCGAGCAGTGTACGTTGGGCGCTCTATGTGGTGCTGACCCTGCATTCGCCCTTGTAATACACGATATCTCCGGCTTGGCTGTCCGTAGCCTTAGTCAGCACATATACACAGTTAGCGAAGGGCAGCACAAGGCTATCTCCCGGCAGATTTACAGAGGTACTTTTGACTGGCTCCAGCCTACTCGCCGTCTTATCTACCTGGTAGAAATGGCGCAGGTTGCCGCTCGTTGACGTAAAGATAGGCATTATCACGGACAAGTCCTGGTCGATACATAGAGAAAAGGATGCCCAGTCTTGATGGGCCGAAAAAGGGTTATGAATTTTTAGGGGCAGCTCTTGGGGTAAATCACCGGTTATAGCTAGCACAGGTGTCGAATCAGCCACTTTGTCCTCTAGAAAAACGAGTTTGCCTGGCTCTTCCAGCTCCAGTCCGGTAACCAGCCGCTGCGTGTTAGTTTTAGACAAAAGTAGGGTAGGCATACAGGGGACAAAGGCTTGGGCCATGGGGTCAAACACGAAGCAGCCGGATGCGTAGGCGGGCGCATTACCTGCGGACGTAGTGTAGGCCACAGGTAGCATACAACATCCCCACAATGCTGTACCTTTTCTGAAGGTACAGCCAGTACAGGGGAAGGTATTGGGCTGTGAGCTAGGCGCGATAGGCATTAGCGACTGGCCATAGGGGGTAGCCACCATCAGTGACTGGGAGTTCTGTTTATGCCACTGCGTGCCATCATATTTTTTCAGGTCTACTTGGACATTGTCATACTTACTGAGTTGGTAAGCATAGGCTGGCGGGTGACTAATTTGCCCAAAGTACAAGTCTGTGTGTGCAGCGGTACCTGCGGCGAAGACAAAAGCAGCGGCTTTATCAAAGGGTTGAAGACGGGGGAGGGTCTTAACGGTCAGTGTGCCATCTTGTTCTTGGGTGAATTGCCAGGCTTTACCGCACACGCTCAGGAAGTACGTGGCGTCTTGGCCTTGCGCATTACCGGGTACAAAACAGGTAAGGCCTTCGGCAGGTAGGGTAAAGTCAGTAGTGGCTAGAGTTTGGGGTTGATTACTCCATATCAGTTCTGCCCGGGTGGTGTCATAATCGGGCTGTACGTGGCATTTGCATTGTGCAAAGGCTAGAGAGAGCAGGAGTAGGAGGTAGTGACGATTTGTAAGATAGTGCATAAAGGTTAACACAGGGTCAGATATCAGTGTATTACGTCCGCAATGGGATTTAGCTTACAACAAATCAGGATCGATAGCCACCTCAGACATAGATCGTACTAGGTCTCTAGGGGTCCTTTCTCTGCAATCCTTCAGACTTTTGTTGCTTGCTAACACGCTAACAACCCGCTCAAGGTTAGCTTCATCGTCTTCAACCTCTTCACTAGCTACTAAACAATGTAACGGTGTGAACCCAAACTTGCCACCGGTAGCATTGAGTAAGTCTTGTCTGCCTATAGATTGCATCTGTTCAATTAAATACAGCATACATTCTACATTGCCTTTTGTCGCTGCATAGTGTAAGGGCAAGCCGCCCTCATGATCCTGCGCGACTACGGATAGGTGCTTCTCTTCCACAAGGAGTTGCACACAAGATGTAGCTCCTGCACAAGCTGCGAAATGCAATAAGGTACTCCCATCTTCTTCATCAGGCTCTTGGTACATATGTTCTGGCACTTCCTCTAGTAACACTTTTAACACTTCCGGCACCTCAAGGACTATAGCCATTTCCAGACTATGTCTGGGCAGATTACCTGCGACTTGTGTCAAACTTTGCCTTTCAACTTGCGATGGCTCTTCCTGCATTACAGATAGATCCGGTGCGCAATGTTGCAGCGAGATTGGTAGACAAACAACCAAGACCACACTGCTTAAGTACTTCTTATGCATAACGGCTATTGATTTTGGTATGGGGGGCTAGATAATCATCAGCGCTCAAGACTTATCTTCTTTCTCAAAAGCACCGATTTCTTTGTCAATCATATATAGCCCTACGCCAGATTCTCCAATAACATCAAACAATTCCAAGTTTTTGCGGGCCGTAACCTCCTCCTCAATTTGTTCAGTTACATACCACTGCATAAAATTAAACGTGGCTACATCCTTATGTGCCCAGCAATACTCTACCAAGCGATGAATGGCCTGGGAGACCTTTACTTCATGCGCGAGAACGATTTCAAAGATTTCTCGCAGCGAGGAAAAATCGTGCTGAATATCCGTTATGGACGGATGCAACGCATGCCCCCCCACGTCATTGATATAACGGAATAGCTTGAGCATATGCTCGCGTTCCTCCTCAGCATGGTCGTATAAGAAGCTAGCGGCGCCTTTATAGCCTCTATGGTCACTCCAAGAGGCCATAGCGAGGTAATGGGCTGAGGATATGCCTTCCAAGGCAACTTGGGCATTGAGCCGATCTTCGATGTCTGGCATCAAAGCAGATTTATGAGGATTTGCTTTTGACATAATTTACTTGCTTACGTATACCTAAATGTGCCACCAAGCTTACAGGTATGATTTCATCCTGAACGCGTAGTACCTAGCGCCCCACTCCTAATAGGCTGTTGTCACATCAACATGCCCATTCACTCTTAGGGCCAAAGGTACGGAATATATCTTCGCTGCAGCTACCCCCAAACCGTTGTAAAGCCAGGAAGTAGGTGGATACCTGTCTATCGATCTAGCCTCGCAACGATTTCTTCAATTTTTGCATGGTCCAGACCTGTGAAAAAACTGATCTGCACCGCAGGAACGTGAGCGCGAAGCATGTGCGCAATAATCTCTTCTCTACCTTCTTCCCTACCTTCTTCTCTGCCTTCTTCCCTACCTTCTTCCCTACCTTCTTCTCTGCCCTCTTCCCTACCCTCTTCTCTACCCTCTTTTTTACCCCGTTCCACGCCTTCTTTTATACCTACTCGCCTAATTTGTTCTGCTGTCGTCAACATGTTGCTCTCCAGTTTTAATGATACATCCGCAAAGATACGACGTATCTCTTCCGGTTCCTTATGACTCACTTCTGTTATATACGTTATTAATTGATCTGAATTCCTGTCTGTAGCAATCTTGTGGGCCAAATCTGGCCTCTTCTCTAGCCAAGACAGAAAGTAGGGCTCAGAGCCATGTTTCAGTACCAGCTGAAACGTACCAATATCGCCCTGTGCAGCCAACTCGTCGTCCGTGTAGTCATGTAAGTTGACGACTTTGTGACTGCTTAGCAATAAACGCTGCGCTAATTCACGATCTTCTTCATCGAAGAATTCACCGATGCTCTTGGGATAGGGATACTCCTTGGCCCTACCATTGTACAGGGTGATGTGATACGCAAAGGCTGGCTTTTTGGAGCCTAGCTTAAACATTTTTCGAACGGTGCCCAGTATGTATTCCAGGATCCTAATGGGTAGGAAGAGGCAGGGACTCCGTTCATGGTTGAGTACAATGAAGATTTCTCTTCGTGTGTCCTTAGTCAGGGCTTTGTAGACAACATCGGCATAGAGCTGTTTGTAGTCTTGTCCTAAGCTAGAGGGATCTGTGATTTGGAGCGTGCTAAAGTCGACCCTGTCCCTGATTTCAGGGTCCATATGCTTTTTGAGGAACAGCCTGGCTATCCTGGGTTCGGCCATGATGCCCTTGTAGACTCTGTCATGGGGCTGATTTCGCTTACGTGCATGCATGAGATTATGTGTAAAACGGCCTTCAACAATCTGCCAGCATATGCTCTGCTATACCCATAGACGAAAAGCCCCCATCGTGCATGAGGTTCTGCATGGTTACCATCCGGCTTAGGTCGGAGAACAGGAGTACGATATAGTTGGCGCAATCTGTGGCACTGGCATTGCCTAACGGCGACATCTGCTGAGCATACTTGTAGAATTGCTCAAAGGCAGGTATACCTTTCCCGGCTATCGTGGGCGTAGGTGACTGAGATACCGTGTTAATCCGTACCTTCTTCTGCTTGCCCAACCGGTAGCCGTAGCTCCTGGCAATAGACTCTAGCATGGCTTTGGCCTGGGCCATATCTGAGTAGAGGGAAAAGGTCCGTTGAGCCGCTATGTAAGATAGGGCTACAACCGAACCCCATTCGTTCATAACATCCATTTTCTCTGCGGTTTGCAACATTTTGTGAAAAGACAAAGCCGATATATCGAGGGTCTTCATAAACCAGGAATAGTCAAGATCGCCATAGGACCGCTGCTTCCTAATGTTAGGGCTCATACCAACGGCATGGAGTATGAAGTCCAGTTTGCCGCCCAAAATCTGTGTGGATTGGGTAAATAAATTTTCCAGATCAGACACGCTTGTAGCATCTGCCGGAATCACTTCAGCTTCGCACGCCTGGGCCAAGGGGTCGAGGTTGCTTAGTTTGAGGGCCAGCGGGGTGTTGGTCAGTACCATCTGCCCGCCTTGAGCTTTGATTTTACGTGCCGCTTGCCAGGCTATGGAAGCCTCGTTGAGAGCGCCAAAGATCAGGCCTTTTTTGTGTTGTAGTAAGTTATAAGCCATGGGGGTTATCACCTAGCGTCGTTGTTGTTGCAGCTGTCAGGAGCTGCTCCCCTGTTGCCCAAGCGATGAGCCTCGTGTAGGGCTTGCGAGCTCATAACTTGCTCTATGGACGCAAATCTACAGTGGAGTGTGGAGAGTCACAAGAGATCCATGAGATGGGAAGTATGTTGCAGGTTTGTTGCCGAAATCAGGGTACTGTGTTTGTTGGAATTATAGCCCATGCGTTGTATGTTTACTCAATACAAAGCAACTCCAGCCATGCCCCACTCCCAACCACCCGCTATCCAGCCCACAGAGCCAGCTGCAGCCCCAGCCTTTTCAAGGGCCACCTACTTATTTTGGTATGAGCGCATGTCGCTGATGCGTAAGTTTGAGCAGAAAAGCGCACAACTTTATGGCCAACAAAGTATCAAAGGATTCTGCCACTTATACACAGGTCAGGAAGCCTGTATAGCTGGGGCAGTGACTGCCTTGCAAGCGGATGACAAGTATATCACCGCCTACCGAGATCATGCACACCCGCTAGCATTGGGTACGGATCCCAAATATGTCATGGCCGAGTTGTACGGCAAGGTCACAGGCATCTCGCGGGGTAAGGGTGGATCTATGCATATGTTCGACAAACAACGACACTTTATGGGCGGGCATGCTATCGTAGGCGGTCAGATCCCACTGGGTGTGGGTATCGCTTTCGCAGAGCAATATAAGCAAACACACAACCTATGTATTACCTTTATGGGGGATGGCGCTGTGCGCCAAGGCGCCTTTCACGAATCGCTTAATTTGGCCATGTTGTACAAGCTCCCCATTATTTTTGTTATTGAGAACAATGGCTATGCGATGGGGACTTCTGTGGAGCGCAGCTCCAATGTGACAGATCTGTATAAGCTAGGTGCTGCCTACGACATGCCTGCGCAACCTGTAGAAGCCATGGCCGTGGAAAATGTACACCACGCCGTTGCTGAAGCGGCCGAGAAAGCTAGGAGAGGATTACCCAGCTTACTAGAATGCAAGACCTATCGATATAGGGGACATTCTATTTCTGACCCGGCTACGTATCGCTCCAAGCAGGAGCTCGCAGCCTACAAGCAGCAAGATTCTATAGAGCGAGTACGGGCGACGGTCCTAGCACATACGTTAGCCACAGCAGCCGAGCTGGTAGATATAGACAAGCAGGTGACCGAGAAAATAGAGGCTTCCGTGGCCTATGCCGAAGCCTCTCCCTATCCGCAGCCCGAAGAAGCTTATCAGCATGTGTATACACAACCGAGCTATCCGTTTCTTACAGATTGATTGTCTATGGTATGGGCAGGGGTGATAACGAGCAGGGCCCGGATGTGGGAGGATTGTACAATATAGAAACAGAACGTAACCAAAAACAGAAATAGCATATGGAGAATATAAACGCATACATGCGTCACTACCGCAGAGGAACTGCCTTATTAGCCGTGGGCCTATGTGTAGGCTTGGTCTTGGTCACGGCCGCAGCCATGGCTTCATGGCAACGACGCCAACAAGCCCGGGAAGTACATGCACAGAATGAGATGTATCAGGCTGTTTATCTTTTTGAAGAGGAAAACTTCTCCTCAGCCCTACACGGGAGCCCTCGTTGCACAGGCTTGTTAGATATTATCAAGCAGCACAGCACTACAAAGTCCGCTAATTTAGCCCGTTTGTATGCAGGCGTATGCTACATGAACGAGCGAGATTATGCATCAGCTCTCCAACACCTCAAGCAGTTTCAGGCCAAGGATTACCTACTCCAGGCCCGTGCTTGGGCACTCATAGGAGATGCCTATGCAGAGCAGGGCGATCATGCACAAGCAGCTGTCTACTACGTAAAAGCCGCTGAATATAGGCCGAACGCCTTCTTTACACCCCTTTACTTAGCTAGCGCCGCCCTGGCTTATGAAGCCAAGCAGCAGTACAAGGCTGCCTGCGAATGCTACGAGAAGATTGTCAAGAACTACCCGGACGCCATAGAATACGAGGAAGCGCGTAAGCATGTGCACAGATTGAGCAGGTGGGTGTAGCTTCCTGAGGGAGGTACACCTGTGCGAGCGGGGTATAGTTCGCTGGATGTATGGAAAAGCAGTGGCGCTTTCGCAATCTTCCTGATGCGGATACCGTTAATCTACTGGCCAACACCTTGGGTATCGACCCCGTCATTGCTACGCTACTCCTACAAAAAGGCATCCATACTTTCGATCAGGCCAAGGCCTATTTCAGGCCCACGCTGACAGATCTCTACGATCCTTTCTGTATGATGGGCATGGAGTCTGCCATTTACAGGTTGAAAAAGGCCATACAACAGGGCCAGCCCATCCTGATTTATGGTGATTACGATGTAGACGGCATTACGGCAACAGCTACGGTGTATGGGTTTATTAAGCAACGATACCCTACAGTACGCTTTTATATCCCGGACCGCTATACAGAGGGCTATGGCCTTTCCTCCCAGGCTATAGCTTGGGCAGCTCAGGTAGGCATACAACTTATCATAGCGCTAGACTGCGGTATCAAGGCGTTTGACTGTATCCAACAAGCGCGGCAAGCGGGTATCGATGTGATTGTATGCGACCACCACGAGCCCGCGGATGTACTACCTGCTGCCTATGCCATACTAGATCCCAAGCAGCCTGACTGCCCCTACCCTTTCAAAGAATTGTCAGGCTGTGCCTTGGGATTCAAACTGCTACAAGCCTGGGTCTTAGAAGATAATCTGCCTGAAGAGATGCTGTATGCCTATCTAGATTTGGTAGCTATCAGCACAGCTTGTGATTTAGTGCCCATGGTGGACGAAAATCGAATTCTCGTGTACCATGGGCTGAATAAGCTGAATACTGACCCCAATCTGGGTCTACATGCGCTGGCCCAAACAGCTAACTTGGCTTTCCCTATACAGGCTTCCGCACTCGCTTTTAGTTTGGGGCCACGGCTCAACGCAGCAGGCCGGATTGCGCATGGTAGCCTAGCTGTCAGGTTGTTACTCGCTGATGAAAAGCGCATAGCCCGGGCCTTAGCGTCTAACCTCAATCATAAAAATGAGCTTAGGCAGTCGCTAGATAGGCAGATCACGACGGAAGCCCTAGGCATGATTGCACAGCATACCCAGGCTACCCAAGCCAAAGCCACCGTGCTATTCAATGCGCACTGGCACAAAGGGGTGATTGGGATCGTAGCTTCTAGGTGTTTGGAGGAGTACTATCGGCCCACCATTATATTGACGGCGGCAGCTGATGGGAAAGCCACGGGATCTGCGCGTTCTGTAGTTGGGTTTAATATTTACAGGGCGCTGGTGGCTTGTCAAGATTTATTGGATCAGTATGGGGGGCATGCGCACGCGGCGGGGCTAACGCTACCGCGAGAGAACATCCCACTTTTTCAGGAGCGTTTTGAAGAAGTGGTGCAGCACAGCATTGACGATCAGTTGCTTACGCCTGTACAACGGATAGATCTGCCTTTGTCTCTAGCGCGCATAGATGCTGGGTTGTATAATATTTTAAAGCAAATGGGACCTTTTGGCAATGGTAACATGCGGTTTGTCTTCGCTACGGACGCTGTCATAGCGGCTAGTTATAGCGTACTTAAGAACAAGCATCTCAAGTTGACGGTGCATCAGGCGGGGACTCCTCATAGGTGGAAGGCGATTGGGTTTGGGTTAGCTCGTCGTGCGTCTATGGTAAGTGACCAAAGGCCTTTCAGGATGGTTTACACAGTGGAGGAGCATAGTTACCGAGGTGAGTGTGGGTTGAGAATTCGTATCAAGGATATACAACCCGGGGACACGGCCTAGTTTCGTTTAGGGCTATCCCAGATAACACGAAGATACAGTGAGACCGTATTTTCCCTACGATACGGGGGATATCTTGGCAATGCGATGAGGGGGTTTACGCTTTTACATGGCTGTAGTTGCAGTCTGTTAAGCTCGGGTTTTACGAAGCTTTCCCCTGCGGGGGGAATAAGATATAAGTCCCTTTGACCCAGCTTGTCTTTTTGTATTACTTTCGTACCCAAAAGCACTCATACCACCTACTATGCATACCTTCTTACGACAGCAAAAGCCGGTTATAGGCACAGGAGACTTTGCAGAGTTGATAGACGGGGGAATTTTTGTTGACAAAACCCTCCTAATCAAGGATCTGCTCATGGATCGTACGAAAGCTTCACTCATCACACGTCCTAGAAGA
>JBCBRR010000007.1:0-27875 GCA_039819605.1 Bacteroidota bacterium
GTAACATAACCGGCAGCTAGCATGAGCGACCAGAACTTTAGGTTATGTTACCTTGGCTGGAGAAATACCAACCCGACCTTCAATTAAACTTTTTTGTCGGGTTCGTATCCCCAATGTGGAGATAAAAGCTACTTATGAAGACTTGATCACGGGATGGTTTGAATATCAAGCCAAGTCTACCTACTACACCAATATGATTAGCTACCTATTCCGCGGAGAGGTCAAATCATTTTCGGAACTACTCAACAGATACCTAGCAGAAGCTACGAGCCTTAGAAATGTAGGTCCAAGTGGAGCAGAGCGGTTTTACAGTGGGTTTATGGCAGGTTTATTCATTGCCATGCAAAAGGACTTTGCTATTAATTCGGAGGTAGAAAGCGGTCGGGGGTATGCAGATATGCTGGTCATCCCGCGGGAAGAGCATAGTAAGATGGCGGTGGTTTTTGAATACAAGGTAGCCAGTAGTAAGGAAGGGTTAGCAGGGAAGGTACAGGAGGCGTTGGAGCAGATTGATCAGAAAGAGTACATTACACGGGTGAAGGCTTGGTCGCATATTGAGGAGATCGTGAAGGTTGGCGTGGCGTTTTGTGGGAAAGAGGCCATGGTTGAAAAAGAGGTTGTGAAGATTAGCTAGAGAACGCATTGATGTGTTTTCAGGTACAATGCCTAGATTTGAACATCCAGTACAACCTAGGCCCAAATAACTCATGCAAAGACCAACCAACCTGTACATTACCAATATCCTATTCTTATGCACATTACTACAGAGCTGCTACAGCTCATCATATGTAAGTACTCCTGATGGGGCACTACAGCATAGACCTAATGGGTATGTGCGCAGGCACGTGCATACAGTACGCGCGCAACTGGCAAAAGGGCCTAACAAGTTCAAGTATGCAGATAGACAAGAATTGCAGGGTGGAGCGCCTGGTATGTATGGACTAGCTACACACATGTATGGGTTACACAATAGAAGAATCAGAGCTTCTAGACCACATCCGCATTGGGGTAGGCAACGATTTATTAAAAGGCCAAACAATATGTCCAAGTTAGTATGCTTTTGCGATCCTGCAACCCAGAAGAACAGAGTGGATTTAGGCAAAGGCAGTTTGAATATAGGTACAGGAGATTTTATAGAGCTGGTATCAGGAGATGTTTTTGTTGATAAGACCCTCTTGATTAAAGATCTCCTCACTGATAGTGGTACTAAGGCCTTGCTCATCACACGACCTAGAAGGTGGGGAAAAACGCTCAACATGAGTATGCTCTACAATTTCCTACGGTGCGAGGTCAGAGAAGATGCCACTACTAACAAGCTGGAGACCGTGAATCCACATCCAGGTCTGTTTGATTATCTTCAAGTCGGGGAAAAGTACCCTGAGCTCATTAGGCGTCATCAGGGCAAATGGCCAGTGATATTTTTGACCTTTAAGGGAGTGGGCGGTAACAGTATAAGGAATATTGAACAGCGGTTTAGGGATGTGCTTAGTGAACTTTATGATCAACATTCCTACTTGGGCGATTGGCTATATTCACTAGGAAAGAAAAGAGCTTCTGTTGCCAGAGCTAAGTATTTCTCTAATGTGCTTGAAGGTGAAGTAGATTTGGCTGGACTTGAGAGATCTTTATATTTCTTGTCAAAGCTACTTTACGAATACCACGGTAGGAAAGTTTTTGTCTTGCTCGACGAATACGACGCTCCGCTCAATAATACCTTCCTTAAGCCCACACTTTATGAAGAAGTACTCAGCTTTATGCGAGGCCTTCTGGGAGACTGCTTTAAGGATAACCGCTACCTCAAGCAAGGAATCATGACAGGGATCCTCAGGATAGCCAAGGCCGACTTGTTTTCAGGGATCAATAACTTCAAAGAATATTCTCTGTTGGACAAGCACTATGCTGAGCACTTTGGCTTCACAGATACAGAAGTAAGTAACCTATTCGATCAGCCACATGTCAGGGAATTGATCGAAGAACCTGCCCCGAATCCGGAAGCTATCAAAGCTTGGTACAATGGCTACACCATTGGGGGAGTCACTATCTACAACCCTTGGTCTATTATGTCTTGTATCAGCGAAGGTGGCATGCTGTCTCCTTATTGGGTGACTACAGGGAGTGATACCTTGCTTAGGAATCTCCTGAAAGACAATTTTGAATTGGTCTATCAGGTTAAACAGCTCTTAGCTAAGAATACGATCGAGATCAGGATCAGCCCATACATTAATATGGTGGATATGGACCATGATCTAAAGTTCTGGTCCCTCATGCTAGCTGCTGGCTATGTTACCTTAGCTGGAGAAATTCAATCTATGCCTGACATTGAATATTCTTGCCAGGTTCGCATTCCTAATGCAGAAATAAAAGCCGTCTACGAAAGCTTGATCGTGGGTTGGTTTAAAGGTACAGGAGGCATTAGACCAGATTGATGCGAAGGCGTATGTTACACGAGTGAGTTTTTACCCACATATCGAAGATATCGTGAAGGTTGGCATGGCGTTTTGTGGGAAAGAGGCCATGGTTGAGATGCGAAGTACTGAGCTCGGATAGATCATTGTACATCTTCTTCTTGCTCAGGGCACAGGCAACCGATCTCTTGGCCTTCTTGATCTAAAAGTACACCTCTCCAATCAGCCACGTTACGCATTTTAGAAGAAAAGTTCACACCTAAAAGTCCCACTTTTTTACCCTGATTCAAATAAGGCTCATAGTAGCCTTGTTCGTGTATTTGTTGCAATGCCTCTTCAGGACTTTTATTCAGTTTGAGCTCCAGGATATACGTGACTTCAAGCATATCTAATAGCAGATCTATCCGACCACGATTGGTCATTACTTCAGCTGCTACAGGTAGGCCCATGCCTTTTATGATGCCTAAAAGTACCATGTGATACGTGCGTTCCTGGGCTCGGCTAAACAAAGAGTAAGGGAAAGCAGCGATATCGGCTTTAATCTGATCAAAGAAGAAGGCAGGTTGGTGTTGTACTAAAGCCTCGTAGCAAGCGTCGGCTATTGGCATGTTGTGGGGGGCAAAGTGACGGACTAGCGAATCAATAAAGGCTTCCTGTACTTCGCGGTTAGGGAAAGCGAGGGTATACTGTTTAACTAGTGCATGATACCCCTTAATGGTAAGATACCCGGTCTGAAACATCAAGGCCTTAAGATCGATCTGATTGACACTACTAGCATCCATTAGCTCACTTTTTGTGGCCGTAATTCCTGCCAGCGGGACAAGTGTTTCGGGATACTGGGTCAATTGATCGATCAGGAAAGAGGGAGTACCTGAAGTGTACCAATAACTTTGGGGATTTTTTTCGTCCAGGAAGTTAAGCGTAGAGAAAGGGTTATAGACATATACGTCGTCATGAGAAAATCGATATCCGTTGTACCAGTGTCGTACCTCTGTAAACACTTCTTCTTTTGTAACACCTCTCTCTTGAGCTATAGCCTGTATATGTTCAGCAAAAAAATGTTTGAGTTCTTGCTCTGTATAACCCATAATAGTCACATATTGAGAGTGCATAGAAATGTCTTTCAAGTTGTTAGGTCCAGAGAAAAGGGAAACTTTAGCAAATTTGCTTACTCCAGTAGTAAATGTGAACCTAAGGTATGCGTCTAAACTTTTAAGCATCCCAAAGAAGTCGCTGAGCAGCTCTCTCATCTTCTTAGCCTCCTCTAGATTTTCTAAGTTGCTGACGATAGGTTTGTCATACTCATCTATAAGAACGACTACAGGCGTATGATCATGTTTGTAAAAAAGCGCTTTGATGAGCGATTGAAGTCCTTCAGCAGCCGTAGGAGTTGTAATGGTGATACCTTGGCTGCGTGCAATATCTTGCAAACATCTCTTAATGCTCTCTTCAAAGGCTACTACACCGCGTGTATCTAGGGTATAAAAGTCGAAAACGACTACAGGATAGGCTTGCCAGTCATAATCAGTTTGGCAGATCGCACAGTCTTTAAAGAGTGCTCTATCACCTTTAAAAATGGCTTCCAACGTGCTCAGAAATAGTGATTTACCAAAACGGCGCGGCCTTGAGAGGAAGTAATAGGGTGCACCTCCCTGAATGAGCGCGTAAGCGAACTGTGTTTTGTCTACATACAGATAATCATTGCTGAGTATTTTTTGAATATTCTGAATACCAATAGGAAGCTTTTTCATAGGCTTTTCTTCTCTGTAACAGTGACAGACCCATGTACTTTTTGAAAGTGGTTGATGTAACCTCGTACTGATCTTTTTTAGATTAAACGGAGAACCACAGTTTATACTTCTTGTTGGATATTGAGTTTTATTCAGAGTCGGTTGTATGAACCTAGGTATTTTTTCTATTTGCCGCGTATAGTCATAGTTTTCAGTGTGTGGTTGAGTATATACGCAGCCTAATTCAAATCTGTTTTGTCGAACTTGTTTTTGCTGTGATGGATGGTGCATGCTTAAACCACAACCTTGCAAAAGCATTGAAGTTAGTAGGTAAAAAATTATTGTTTTTCTCTGATTTTTACTCTTAAGTCTCATAATGCACAAAATATCTGCGTTGGGAATTCATACCCCATTCAAATTCCCGATTCTGTTTGCATAGCTGTTATTTGTTACATCACATAATAAGGGTTCGCGATATCTTCACTGAAGCCAGTTAATAGCTTTGCAAAGTAAGGCATACAAATCCTTTTAAGAAACTGGTCATTTCTTCATATGTGGCAATCACTCATTGACCTATTCTTCCCACCCTACTGCCTAGACTGCTCACAAGTATTGGTAACCAGTGAACAGTGGCTATGTACAGGCTGCTGGGTAGCCTTACCCCAAACAGACTATCACCTGACCGACGACAATTCGTTAGCCCGAAAGTTTCATGGCCGATTTCCCGTAGCACATGTCATGGCTTTCGGAACATACAGCGACGGCAATGCCGTACAAAAGCTGGTACACCAACTCAAGTATTACAACAAACCGCGCATCGGAGAAACATTGGGTAGGCACTACGGACTTATACTTCGCGATATGGAGTGGAGTAAACATTTGGACGTAATCATCCCCGTCCCACTACACAAATCTAAGCTGAGAAAAAGAGGTTACAATCAGAGTGACGGCTTTGCAAAGGGATTATCTATTTCATTGTCTATCCCATGGGAAACGGGTGCATTAAGTCGTATCAGAAAGACAAAACCACAGGTAAGTAAAGGTCGAAGGGCTAGATTAGTCAATATAGAAGGTGCTTTTGAGGTAACTGACCCACAAAGAGTTCAAAACAAGCACATCCTTCTGGTGGATGACGTCATCACCACGGGGGCTACGATGGAAGCTTGTGCTCTACCACTACTAGCAGCTGGCGCCAAAGCCATTAGCCTAGCCGCCATCGGCACAGGTCATCAATCGTACAGCGAATTTTATTGAGCTCCTACCTGGTATTGCTTTCTACTCACACTTGTCATGGCACATCGAAATCCAATGGTGGCCGAAGCAGCATCTTCATCCAGATACCTGCGTGTACCTATCTGCAGCCAGTAGGCACAATCTTTCCACGACCCCCCTTTATACACCCGTGCTTTGTTATTGATGCGGGAGTTAGTGTCATCGTAATTAGATGCTGGATCCAGAGCGTCATTACGCCTGACCGGATTGAAGTCATCTACATCACGCAATGACTCAGGCCTGTACAAGTCGTAGACCCATTCATTGACATTACCGACCATATCGTATAACCCAAAGTCATTGGGTGGGTAGTCATACACCTCCGAAGTGGCACCATTGCTGTCGCTCTCGCCGGCAATACCTTTGTAGTTGCCCCGACCACGCTTGAAATTAGCTAGGTATCGGCCCTTCCATTTGCCTTGTGTACCCAAAAGTGAAAGGCCATCCCAAGGGTAAATCCGCTGGCTAGATTGCACAAAATCTGTACTCTGCGTACCCACCATACCCCTCGCTGCATACTCCCACTCCGCTTCCGTAGGTAGTCTAAACTCAGCCACCGCATAGCCACCCTCTGTGGGTAGCGTTTCCTCTCCGTTTTTGTTACGAGACTTGCCCGCCTTCTTGGCCAAGTGTCTGTTAACAGCTTCTGTTCTCCAGGCGCAGTAGGCATTCGCTTGTGTCCAACTAACTCCCACAACCGGATAGTGATCAAACCCACGATGGTGGAAGTAATTCTCTATGAAAGGATCGTTGTAAGCCAACTCCCGTTTCCATACTTCTTTTTTCGGTAGCGCTGCCTGCCACTTTTCAAAAGCGGTCTGTACTTGGGCATGCATTTCACCCTCCTCGGCTGGAGCTCCAGTTTCCACCTGATCTTCAGCAGTTTGGGAAGCGTATTGCTCCTCAGCTTCATGAAAGGCTTTTTCTAGATCATATAGGTATTCCCGCCAGGCTTGATTGGTAACGGGCGTCCTGTCCATGAAAAAAGAGGCAACCGAGACCGATTTTTTCGCCTGATAGCCCAACGAGGAGCTGAAGCTACCCATAACCATTGTACCCCCTTCAATAAACTCTAGGCCAGGGGGAACGGCTTGGCCTTTGAAAGGGGGTACCTGAAAACCGCCTTTCGTGTTAAAGGGTATGCCTGTTGTCTGGCTCACTTTGTTCCTGGTGGCAGGCTTAATACTGCTACAGGCACTTGGGCTAGCGACGCATAGGCATAATACAAGGATACTTCGGATGTGTTGTTGGTATTGCACGGATAAAAACGTAAGATGATGGACTTCTTCTCAAACATAAAGCAAGCCGCGAAAATAGACAACTCTTGAGCTGCATCTTTTTCAGATTACTCATATAACACGCTATTTTCAAGCCATTGCGCGCAATTCTTCCTGTTGAATCCAGTGTACACATCCATCATCCACAGTGCCCTAGACAACTGGACCAGCTGGTCTTGGATCTTACCTGGCCTCATCCTAACGGCTACACTCCTGATTCTACTAGGTGTAGATGTGCTCCTACCCGACCGATATCGGCTTTGGGGCATCCACCTGGTACCCACAGTGGGCATATGCCTGGCCCTCTATGTGACGATAGGGTTTAGCAGCAATCACCAGGTACAAGCGGGTAGGTATCTGGCTAATCATATGCTAGTCATGGATCTTTGGTCTGTTTTTTGGCACAGGCTGCTACTGAGTGTTACAGGGATCACGCTGCTTGTGGAGGCTATATATCCCACAGCTATTGACAGAGCCCTACATCGCACCCTGTTCATAAGCACACTGTTGGGAGCTTATGGGCTCATCATGGCCTCGCATGGGTTGACTATTTATTTGAGTCTAGCCCTGATCACAGTGGCTTACACCACGATTATATATGTGGCTTGCCCACAAAAACCTACATGCACGCTAGCGAGCCTACAGTATATACTTTATAGTATCGTAGTGTCCATGATGATGCTTTGGGGCCTATCGTATTGGTATGGTGTTACGGGCAGCTTTAGCCTAGACGTATCGGACATAACCCTGGGAGCCATACCCCGGCACACGATATGGATAGGATGTTTCTTGGCCCTCAGCGGGCTTTTCTTAGTAATGGGCATCTTTCCGTTTCATTACTGGCTAGTAGATGTATACCAAACGCTCCCCCCACAGCTAGTAGCCCATATGGCCACAGTACCGAAGCTTGCAGCTGTAGCCTGTATCGTACGCTGGTATGGATATTTAGCATCTCAGCTGCATAGTATACATACGCAGCTACAAGACACCCTAAGTATCCTAGCACTCTTGACCATAAGCTTGGGACATATCACGGCACTTACGCAAAAGCAGCCCCGACGCATTTGGGCGTATGGCTCGATCGTGCAGGGTGGTTTTCTACTCGCTGGGCTGGCTGCAGGCGTACAGCATTACGCATCTATAGCCTATTATGGTGTGGTGTATGCGGTTACGACATTATCCAGCTGGGTAGGGTTTAGGATGTTGCAGGCCAGGGATGGTGAACATGTGGCGGATTACGTAGGGTTAGGACGCCAGTATCCAGATGTAGGGCTACATTTTTTGGTGGCTGTTTTTTCCTTGGTAGGCTTGCCTCCCACGGGAGGATTTCCAGCTAAGTTTTTTATCTTCAGTGCATTGTGGGAGGCCTTACAAACAACCCGAAGCCCCCTGGTAGCGGTCTTGTGTGGGGTCAGTTGGGGAGGATCTGTAGTGGCCATGTATTATTACTTTCCGTTTATTTATGCACTGTTTAGTAACCCTACAAGAAAGAAGTGTACCGTCGAGGCATCCATACCCTTGGCGGCTAGAATGTTACTTTTTTTGTTGAGCATGACATTGTTGGGGCTTTTTGTCGGGGCTGGCAAGTACCGAGACTGGCTAGTGACCTACGCGCCAGTAGTTTCAGGCCGCCACGCCGTGCGTTGAAGTTGCTTACAGTACGGTGCCCACGTACTACCAACATAACTTCAGAAAACAGCCCTAAACAGAGTATAGGAGCAACTATTTGCTAAAGCCACTGACATGCTATAAATTGCCACGGAATTGTCCTAAACAGGTTACAGATAAACAAACTAAAGAGGTACCCCATGGAAATTATTGAAATACCCCAACCGCACGATTCCTTATTCAAGAAAGGCATGGTCAGCCTGACTGTGGCTAAAGATTTTCTACATGGTAGTCTCCCTGTTGACATCCAGCAGATCATCAATTGGGATACACTGAGACACACCAATAGAAGCTACGTTAAGGAGCAGCTAAAGCAGTTGCACACTGACCTTGTCTTCGCATCTCGGTCCCAGGATGATACTGTCTATGTCTACTGTCTCATAATGTTAGGTGTAGAAGAGAAAAACAGTGGCGCAGAAATCATAGAAGCCATAGTGAATATAGCGCCAGAAAAGAAGGAGGAAGTCATGACAGCAGCACAAAAATTACGGGCAGAGGGTAGAGTAGAGGGTGTAGTAGAGGGTAGAGCAGAAGGTGTAGTAGAGGGTAGAGCAGAGGGTAGAGTAGAGGGTGTAGCAGAGGGTAGGGTACAAGGTCAACAAGAGGCCTTGCGGGCTACAATAGGACGCATGTACCAAAGGGGGCTAGATATGAATACCATTGCAGATTTCACAGGCCTGTCTGCTACAGAGGTAAAGCATTTTGCCTAACATTAGCACAGCAATCACATCGCTAACACAGTTCCAGAAAAGAAGGAAGAAGTCATGACAGCAGCACAAAAATTACGGGCAGAGGGTATAGCAGAAGGTAGAGCAGAGGGCATAGAGCAAGGTAGACGAGAAGCGCAACAAGAGGTCTTGCGGGCTATGATAGGACGCATGCATCAAGAGGAATTAGATGTAGATACGATTGCACACTGCATAGGTCTATCTGTTACAGAGGTACAAAGCTGTATTCCGTCGTAGAAGTCGTAGAAATAGAAGAACATATCAAGTGAATTCACTCCTATACCGACCCACTAAACAAGGGTAGAAAGGTCTTTCCACATACTAACTGAAAAAACATTAAAAATGAACACCAATCCAACAGAAAAACTAAAGGCGCTGAATCTCATCATCGATAAGCTAGAAAAGACTTATGGCAAAGGGGCTGTCATGAAGCTCAGTGACGATAAAGTGGTAGATATCCCCGCTATTTCCACAGGATCTCTAGGCTTAGACATAGCCCTGGGTATCGGGGGCATACCGAGAGGCAGAATTATTGAGGTATATGGTCCAGAATCTTCGGGTAAGACCACGCTCAGCCTGCATTGTATTGCAGAAGCACAGAAAAATGGGGGGGTAGCGGCCTTTATTGATGCAGAACATGCTTTCGACAAATCATATGCCCAAAGGCTGGGCATTGACACAGAAAATCTCTATATCGCACAGCCGGATAACGGTGAGCAAGCCTTGGAAATTGCTGAAAACCTGATTCGTTCTAGCGCCATAGATATCATCATCATCGACTCTGTAGCTGCCCTGGTGCCCAAAGGCGAGCTGGAAGGAGAAATGGGTGAGAGCAAGATGGGCCTCCAGGCACGGCTGATGTCCCAAGCACTGCGCAAGCTGACCGGTACCATCAACAAGACAGGTTGTGCTTGTATTTTTATCAATCAACTGCGGGAAAAGATCGGGGTCGTATTTGGCAATCCAGAAACGACAACAGGAGGTAATGCACTGAAATTCTATGCTTCAGTAAGGCTAGACATACGCAAAGTCACAACCATCAAGAATAATGATGGCGAGATACTGGGCAATCGAACACGCGTCAAGGTAGTCAAGAACAAAGTGGCCCCACCGTTTAAAGTGGTGGAGTTTGACATTCTATATGGCGAAGGTATTTCCAAGATCGGAGAAGTCATCGATCTGGGTGTAGGCATGGGGATTATCAAGAAAGCCGGAGCCTGGTTCTCCTATGGAGATGATAAGCTGGCCCAGGGTCGTGAAGCAGTTAAGACCCTCCTCAAGGACAATCCCGAACTACTGGCAACCTTAGAGCAGGAGATACAGGCCCAAGTACAAGAGGCAGCTGCCGCTAAAGAGCAGCCGCGTACGTCAGCTGTTCCTAAAGAGACTGTAGGCTAGCCCATATTTTCAAGAAGCACAGTACAGACGGTATCACGAAAAGGAGTCCGTCAAACCGATCCAAGATACCACCGTGCCCTAGAATAATATGCCCAGTGTCCTTGACCTGTACACTTCTCTTGAATAAGGACATCATTAGATCTCCATAATTAGCGGATACAACCGTAACACTTGCTATACCCATCCATTGCCCGGGAGACATGATGGGCAAGTACCACCCTAACAGATACGCGACGAACAGCGCTAGTATAGCCCCTCCAGCACTACCTTCCCAAGACTTTTTAGGAGATACACGCTTAAAAAGGGCGTGCTTACCTATACAACTACCGAGCAAGTAAGCGCCGGTATCTTGTGCCCAGAGTATGAGTAGGAGCCCAAGCACCATAGGGTAGCTGTAGCGGTTGTGGGGAAACGCAAGTAGGTGTAGCCAAGTCAAGGGCAAGCTGATATACAAGACGCCCAGACATGTACAGGCTATACTGATGAAAGGGAAGGCTTCAGGAGGGTATTGATACAGTCTTTCCAGGTAGATATAGCCGATCATCGGGATCAGTACATAGAGATAAACTTCAGCGATACCCATTTGTAAGCGTAAGAAGGCGAGGGTATACAGCACTATGCCACATGCAATCCCTCCAACCTGATTGGGGTAGGCATTTTGCAGACGACTGAGTTTATAAAACTCCAGCATGCCCAGCACCATAATCACTAGGAAGAGCAGAAAGTAACTCCATACGCTGCAACAGATCGCCACGAGCATCAGGGGTATCCCGACCAGCGCTGCCAATACCCGGTGCGTAAGGTTACTGTACGTAAAAGTCGTCTTTTGTGCCATTAGGGTTATATCAGGCCTCTGTCGGGGATGATGGAGCTAGGTTCTTGAGAAAAGCTTCTAGGCTATATTCATCGGGCAAGAGCACCTCCCGCGCCTTACTCCCCTCGAAAGGACCGACAATACCCGCGGCTTCTAGCTGGTCAATGATCCGACCAGCTCGGTTATAACCCAGTTTTAATTTACGCTGGATTAGTGAAGTACTGCCCTGCTGATGGGCTACGATCAGTCGGGCAGCTTCTTCAAACATAGTATCCCTTTCACCCAACGACAGGGCATCTACGTCTTTGTCTTCTTCTGTACAAGAAGGTAACAGATAAGCTGAAGGATATCCCCGCTGATTACCGATATAGGTACAGATACGCTCTACCTCTGGAGTATCCAAGAACGGACATTGCAGCCGGGTTATCGACGAATTCATAGACAGTAGCATATCACCCTGGCCGACCAGCTGCTCCGCACCCCCTGTATCCAAGATGGTTCTCGAGTCTACCGAAGAGGTCACGCGAAAAGAGATACGCACAGGGAAGTTGGCCTTGATAATACCCGTAATCACATTTACCGAAGGCCGCTGCGTGGCCAACACGAGGTATATACCAATGGCCCTAGCCAGCTGTGCCAACCGGGCGATGGGGGTTTCTACCTCTTTGCCGGCGGTCATCATCATGTCCGCAAATTCGTCAATGACCAGCACCAAATAGGGTAAGAACCGGTGCCCTTCTTCTGGGTTTAGGCTACGCCTGACAAACTTCTCATTATACTCCTTGATATTTCTGACACCCGCTTCTTTAAGTAGCTCGTAACGTAGATCCATTTCTAAGCATAGCGACTGGAGAGTATTGACCACCTTCTTCGTTTCGGTAATAATGGGCTCCTCACTGCTCGGTAGCTTGGCTAAAAAGTGACGCTCTAGCTTGGCATATAGAGAAAGCTCCACCTTCTTGGGATCGACAAGTACCAGCTTGAGCTGTGCAGGATGCTTTTTATACACTAAAGAAGCCAACAATACATTCAAGCCCACTGATTTACCTTGCCCAGTAGCCCCGGCAATGAGCAAATGGGGCATACGCGTTAGATCAGCAACAATTACCTCATTGGCTATCGTCTTACCCAGAATAATGGGTAGTTCCATAGCTGCTTGCATAAACTTATCGGTATGCAACAGCGATCTGAGCGATATAGTGACCCGGTTTTTATTAGGGACCTCAATGCCGATGGTGCCTTTGCCCGGAATGGGTGCAATAATTCGTATACCCAGGGCGGCCAGATTTAGGGCAATGTCGTCCTCTAGGTTTTTGATCTTGGCGATCTTAATGCCGGCTGCTGGCACAATCTCATAGAGCGTAACAGTAGGCCCAATGGTAGCCTTGATACTGGCAATATCGATCTTAAAGTCAGTCAACGTCTGGACAATGCGCGCTTTGTTCTGGACCAGCTCTTCCGAAGTCACCGTAGCATCGGATGTGTCATAGGCGTCTAACAGATCTACATCCGGGTACTGATAGGAGGATAAATCCAGCTTCGGATCGTAATTGCCTACAGCGTCGGTGGCTGGCTGATCATGGATCTTCTGGCGGGTTGTACGCGGAGCTGCGGCCGGTTGTTGTACAGGTGCATCAGGCACTATACTGTCAGGCGTTATTGATAGCTCTAGGTCATGCGGGCTGGAAGGATCTGCTGAATCGGCAGACGGATTGCGGGTACCGATCAACTTCTCTACTGGATCAGCTGTGTGTTCGGGTGCCGTAAGATCGTCTTCAAGCACATCGGCCGGGTGTGGTGTATCCGTTGCTGATGCAGGGGTAGTAGAGTCGTTCAAGGGTAGATGGATAGAATAAACCAAGAAGATCAATAGCGTAACCGCCAGCAGGATCACAGTGCCCCAACCCAGGAGGCTGTCAAATAACATCCCCAATTCGAACCCCAGACCACCTAGTACATCATTAAACATTTCTGCCTCTGGCTTATATAAGTCAGCGTAGCCCAAGGCTAGGTTTAACCAAAAGATACCGAATAGGCAACTCATGCTCACTTTGTAGTGCAATGCATTCGTTACTGATTTTGCGTGAATGAGCCTATAGCCCAGCAAAAACATGGGGGGAAGCACGAAAAAAGCACCGATGCCTAGCCACCTAAACACGCAGTAGTAAGCAGCTGTCGCTCCTACCCAACCTAGCCAATTTTGTGTGGCTTTGCCAGCAGCTTTAACGCCCATCTGTTGTGTGGCTTCAATGAGGCACTGATCAGCTTTGCCGTGGATAAAATGCGCCACGAAGGCTAGCGCCAAGAACAGTGTGGTCCCTTCTATCAGGATACCGAAAGCGATCTGCAGGCGCCTATCTACAGAGAAGGTCCCCTTGGGGAATGTACTTTTTTGGGGTTGCTGGTCCGAGGGGGGCTGTTTGTATGTGTTTTTCAGCATATTTTAAGAGACTACGGTAGGTGTGGTATGCTCCAGCGCTGGCACATCTGTTTGCGGCACTACTGCGCCTGCCTCCTGCCCAAAGTAGCGGTACGTAATTTTCTGGAAATGTGGGGTTAGGTCCGTAGCCAAAAACTGGTCTGGATATATGGGTTTGTCCAAGTTGAGTAGGTTTCGACTTGCCAGAAAGTCTTGCAAAAATAGGGTAGTGACAGCAGCGTTGTCAATAATACATACCCGCCCCTTATAAAAGCGCGTTATGTGGGGCTGTATAAGTACATAATGGGTACAACCCAGGGCTAAGGCCGCCATATCCTGCAGGTGGGGATGTGCTAAGTACGCCTCGAGAACCTCTATCTGCAAGTTATCTTGTTCGATCATGGGTGCCAGCAGCGGGGTAGCGACGGTTTGCAGCTGAATGGCTGCCCGGCAGCCAGCTAACTTCTGCGGATAGACACCTGACCGGATGGTATAGTCTGTCCCGATCAACCCCACAACCTGGCCCCGCCACTGATGGCACATATGCTCTACAAGTGGGTCCACCACATTGACAACGGGGGTACTGGGACCTACATAGTCACGCAGCATAGCTGTCGCTGCTGCGGCAGCCGTATTACAAGCTATTAAGATCAGTTTACAGGGCTGAGCCTGTAAGAGCTGCCCTATGTCTTTGGCGTACGCTTGCAGCTGAGCCGTTGTGCAAGCCCCGTAAGGCATATGGGCCGTGTCACCCACATAGCAAATCGCCTCGTTAGGCAAGCGCTGCTTAATAGCACGGGCTATGGACAGCCCCCCTACCCCACTATCGAAGATACCAATGGGTCGGGTTGCCTGCATGCGTGAAGGGTTTGGAGGTACAGGTATACGCAGGACGGTTTGGGGTATATCACAGATACTTACGCTTCCAGCCCAACGCAAAGTTCAAGATCATTTTCTCGGTATACAACTCTAGCGGGGCCAGATCATCCGTCAAAATAGTACTCTGCGGTGCGTAAGGCACCTCTTGATAATGGTGCTGGATATAGTGGACCATTGGGGCCAGGGCATCGTCAACTGGCACTACAGCGTCTATGTTTAGGTCATCGTCACTCGCCCAGACGAGATAGTTCAGGCTATACTTCACGGGTACCACATACACGTGCTTGAATACACGCTTCATGGTCTGCTGAATCATGACCAGCACTTCGGCGTCATTTTGCGTGCTGCCCACATTGATCCCGACTACGCCACCCGGGCGCAAGTGTTGTTGCACAAGTAGGAAGAACTCTTTGGTAGTCAGATGAAAGGGTATGTAAGGTTGCTTATAGGCATCAATTAGGATCGTATCGTATCGCTTTTTCGTAGTAGCCAGGTGTATCCGGCCATCCTTGAGGATGATGTTCACATTATCCTCTTTCAGGTCAAAGTATTGCTTACCTACTTCCACAACAGCCGGGTCAATTTCTACCCCATCTATCTGAACATGTGGTAAAAAGTGGGCATACTGCCTAGCAGCCGTGCCAGCGGCCAGGCCAATAAACAAGGCCTCTTGGGTAGCATTGAGCATAGGTGGGAAGATATAGTAATCCCACACTGAGCCGAACACATACCGATCTTTCTGGTACAGAGAATGTTCGGCATGTCCTTCATTGAGCCGCAGCATACGTATCCCGTTTTGCTCCACGACCTGGATATAATTGTACACGGACTCCATATCATACATAAGCCCTGGCGTAGTCTTGATATTACCTACCCAGAAGATCAGGCAGGTAGCCACAGCTGGGATCAGCAATAGTATCCGTTTGCCCAGCCCGAAAATAGCCACCAGCATTAGCAGCCACCCAAAGAGTACGATGGTCCTTTGCGTACCCAGCCACGGAATGGTTACCAAGGCGGGTAGGAAGGTACCCAAAATGCTCCCGGCGTTAGAGAACCCAAGTACTTGGCCTGTCACATGGCCTACGCCATCGGCTTTTTGGACGGCCAATTTCATCGTGTACGGGACCACCATACCCAACGCCACAAAGGGCGTGATGAGTAGGGCGACCATGCATAGAAAGGCAAAAGCTGTAGTACCCACGGCATATTGATCAATCGCATGCAGCGCCCATTTAGCTAGGGGCATAAACATGAGCGGGATTAAGGACACATAGGCGCCTGTAGTGAGCAGGATCTGATACAACCTTTGCGCGCGGTCACATTTGTCTGCCATACGTCCACCGAAGTAGTAGCCTACTGCCAAGGCAATCATAATCGCTCCCAGCACATTGGTCCAAACGAGCAGAGAAGTGCCGAAATAGGGAGCCAACAGTCTCGAGATGGCTATCTCGATGGACATAATGCTCATGCCGCCTGCAAAAGCGGTGAACAATAGATAGGTCATGGAGGATCTAGGGGAGGTCATAGCGGTTTATCGCGTGGTTACGTGTGGGATAAGCAAAGCGGGATAGCTATTGATTATGTGCATACTACGCCTCAGCTTCATGCATGTGTACTCGGCTGCTATACAGCAGGCCCAGAAGTGCCGTCAGTATCAGCAGGATTCCAAAGTAAGCGATGGTTCTGCGGGTGCCCAAAAACGGGATCGATACAAAGACAGGCAAGAAGGTACCAATGATACTACCCAATGTAGAGCAAGCAGCTGCTGTACCCGTATCGGTACCTATGGAGTTAGCTTGTTGCCAGCGGAGCTTAATGATATAGGGGGTCACCATACCCAGGAAAATGAAGGGGATTACAAACAGGGGGATAGTACTGAGCAGGGATACGAAAAATATACTCAGGGGATGTTCGCTAACTAGCCCAAGGGTAGCGCGTGTAGTAGTTTCTGCCAGGAAGGCCATAGCAAACAGGTATGTACCGGCGGCTAAGATAGCTAGGTACAGAAATCGGGGACTTGTGTATCGGTCCGCCATCTGACCACCCAAGTAATACCCGACGGTAAGGGCCAGCATAATAACCCCGATAATATTGGTCCAGATGTACAATGAGCTCCCAAAGTGGGGCGTCAGCAGCCGGGACGCGGCCATTTCGATAGCCATCACGCTCATACCCACCACAAAGGCTGTCCACAATAGGTAGGTTTTGTGTGCACCTGTCAGGGCGATGTTATGTGGTTGGGTATCTTCCATTGAGCAATTTAGCTTCTTTTAGACAACTTTGTGGGCCCACCAGGGCTTGAACCTGGGACCACCTGATTATGAGTCAGGTGCTCTGACCAACTGAGCTATGGGCCCAGACATATAGGAGTAACTACTGTAATATTACGCAGGGATACGTAGATTTACAAAATCGGGTCTTTGTACATCGGCTAGTACCCTTAATTTCAGTAAAGATTGTCATGTGTGCACAGGGCAAAAATAAGCATTTGATTGTAGTGATGGGCCCTACGGCGGTAGGCAAAACGCGGTTCGGGGTGAAATTGGCCAAGCATTTCGGCACAGAAGTGATTTCGGCGGATGCGAGGCAATGCTATCGAGGTATGGCCATTGGCACTGCCCAACCCACGGATGAAGAGAAAGAAGGGGTACCCCATCATTTGGTAGGTTTTTTACCGGTACAGGCTGCTTATAGTGCGGGTCAATTTGCTCGAGATGCGTTGAGAATTTTGGAGGGGGTATTTAAAAAACACGATTATGCTGTTTTAGTAGGGGGGTCGGGTTTATACATTCAAGCAGTTTGTGAAGGTTTGGATGAAATGCCGGTAGTGGATAGTTCGGTGGTTGCTTATTTAAATAAGCGTTGGCAGGAGGAGGGTTTGTCGGTACTTGTGCAAGAGCTTTCTGTGAGAGATCCGGTTTATCATGCCAGGGTAGACGTTCATAATCCGCACCGGGTGATCCGGGCGCTAGCTATATGTTTAGCAACGGGGGAACGGTATTCTGATTTTAGGAAGCGTGCGCCACAGGAACGATATTTTAGTGTTAGTAAGATAGGGTTAGTTTTGGATAGGGAGGTACTTTACGAGCGTATTAGGAAGCGGGTTAAGGATATGTTTGCGTGTGGGTTGGTGGAGGAGGTTGAATCTTTGTATGCTTATAGAGGTTGTAATGCTTTGAGGACGGTAGGGTATCGGGAGGTTTTTGGGTACTTGGAGGGGAGGTATAGGTTAGAGGAGGCGATGGAGTTGGTTGTTCGGAATACGAGGAGGTATGCGAAACGGCAGATGACGTGGTTGAGGGAGGAGGATGAAAGGGATGTTGCGTGGGTAGTAGGAGGAATGAAAATAGCATAGGAAGGTAAGCCCATATTACATATTTGAAGTATGATCACACTGACCATCTAATGATTAGAGTCACGTTCTATGCTGCTTGATGATAATGAATACCTGATTCTTGGTGCAAGCTCTCCAAGAGATAACTGGCTATCTCACCTTGTTTTTCTCTACCTTGTTGATGAGCTCGTTGTTCTACGGCTTTTTGGAATTCTTGCATGTAAACTTCTTGAGTTTTTTCTAAGCTGATACCGGCTTCTTGGAAATCTTCGTAGTGGTGGATGAGGAGGTAGTAGGCGTAGTCTAGGGATCTTAATGATATCGAGTTGTCCTGAGATATTTTTTCTCGTAGTGCTGGGGTTATGGTTTCTATTTCTAGCATGCTATAGCTTAGTCCGCTCTTATCGTCACCAATGGTTATGGCTCGTTGTAGGTACGGATAGGCTTGTTCAAGTTGCCTTGTTGCTAAAAGGAAGTTTGCATACTCTGTACATAAGCTGGCCGTGGGTGGATTGTTTGCTGCTATGGCCAGTGTAAAAGTTTCTTTGGCTTTGTTTATGTATTCCTGGGCTGTCTGGTCTCGGTCTTTTTGCATAGTTGACTGGGCTTCTATGTGATACATACACGCCAGGTTATGGGATATACTGGCACGCGTGCTTGCGTATGGGTTTTCAGGATTATCCTCGCTGAGTTGCTGGTATACGGATAGGGCTTCTTCGTAGTATGCGATGCTTTTTTGAAGCTGCTCGGATGAACAGCAGGCGACAGCTAGGCTATACAGTACAGAAGCTACATCAGGGTGTACATCGCCATGCAGTTTCTTCCCTATTTCCAGTGTTTGCTCAAAGTACTCTACAGCCTGAGCATGTTGGTTAAGATGCTGGAGAATTCCACCTAACAACTGATACATTTGCAGCGCCGCTTCGTAGTAGACCACACTTTTTTCTCGCTCACCTAAGTCACTATGAACATTGCCCAGATCTTGCAAGTTGCGAGCTATGGAAGGATGTGGTTCATGGTAAAACTGCTTCCTTATCGCCAGCTCCTCTTCTAAGTATCCTATACTTTTGATACGGCTACCTAAGTTCTTGCGCAAAGTCTCTAAGTTACGGAGTATGGTCAGAGCTTGAGGATGCTCAGGGCTGCTGTAAACCTGCTGAATTATCGCCAAAGCCTCTTCGAAGTATACCATACTCTTTGCATACTCCCCTAAGTCACTGTGAACTAAGCCTAGGTTATGCAGCGTTTCCGCCACACTGGAATGTCTCGGGCCGTGTACTTCTTGACTTATCTCCAAGGCTTCTCTTAAGTACCTCAGGCTTTGAGCGTGTTCCCCTAAGTCCCTGTGAACAGCGCCTAGGTTGTTCAGCGTTTCCGCCACACTGGAATGTCTCGGGCCGTATACTTCTTTATTTGTCTCCAAGGCTTCTCTATGGTAGGTCAGGCTTTGAGCGTGTTTCCCTAAGGCCCTGTGAACAGCGCCTAGGTTGTTCAGCGTAGTCGCCACACTGGGATGTTTCGGTCCGTATACTTCTTTCATTATCGCTAAGGCTTCTCTACAGTAGGTCAGGCTTTGCGCGTGTTCCCCTAGGTCACCGTGAACAGCCCCTAGGTTGTTCAGTGTATCCGCCACACTGGAATGTCTCGGGCCGTATACTTCTTTATTTGTCTCCAAGGCTTCTCTAAAGCACCTCAGGCTTTGAGCGTGTTCCCCTAAGTCCCCGTGAACAGCGCCTAGGCTGTTCAGCGTTTCCGCCACACGGGGATGTTTGGGGCCGTATACTTCTTTCCTTATCCCCAAGGCTTCTCTATCGTAGGACAGGCTTTGAGCGTGTTCCCCTAAGGCCCTGTGAACTATGCCTAGGTTGTGCAGCGTATCCGCCACACTGGAATGTCTCGGGCCGTATACTTCTTGACTTATCTCCAAGGCTTCTCTATAGTACCTCAGGCTTTGAGCGTGTTCCCCTAAGTCCCTGTGAACTAAGCCTAGGTTGTTCAGCGTAGACGCCACACTGGAATGTCTCGGGCCGTATACTTCTTGCATTATCTCCAAGGCTTCTCTATAGTACCTCAGGCTTTGAGCGTGTTCCCCTAAGTCCCCGTGAACTATGCCTAGGTTGTGCAGCGTTTCCGCCACACGGGAATGTCTCGGGCCGTATACTTCTTTCCTTATCTCCAAAGCTTCTCTATAGTACTTCAGGCTTTGAGCGTGTTTCCCTAAGTCCCTGTGAACTATGCCTAGGCTGTGCAGCGTACCTGCCACACTGGAATGTCTCGGGCCGTATACTTCTTTCTTTATCTCCAAGGCTTCTCTATAGTACCTCAGGCTTTGAGCGTGTTCCCCTAAGGCGCTGTGAACATTGCCTAGGTTGTTCAGCGTAGTCGCCACACTGGAATGTTTCGGGCCGTATTTTTTTCTCTTTATTCTTAAGACTTCTGTATGGTGAATTACAGCCTTTCTCTTCTGTAATAATCTTAGGTGTATGTCACCTTTAACCTGAGCACTGTCGTCACGAAAAGGATCTTCTGAGAAGAAATTTGTCTCTTCGGTAGTACTCAGCACACGTTCTCTAGACAATTCTTCTATCACTTGCTCTAAGTCAGGAGATCCTTCAGCATATGTTCGCATCCACTTCCTGCGTATATCTAGCTTGTCAAAAAATGCCTCGATTTTCCCATGAAGGGGTATGGCTGTGTAGTAGTACTTGAATAGACTGCCATCCGTCTGCAGTGCTTCTTCAGGCAAGCAAAGAGTTCTCCTGATCTCTCCCTGCGCTTCTTCTTGATTTAGGCCACCCAACATCGTTAACCCTTCTTTCTGCTGGCCATAGTGTAAGTAGGTTTTCAAGCGTAGCATGTTCGCAAAGCTCATGATATAGCCTAAATGCTGTACAGCTTCTAGACGAATAATCTCACGCTCGAATAGCTTCTCTACTGCATGCCACCCACTTCCGGGTATTATCCCGTAGTAAAAGGCTAAACCGTACAACAATCTATCAGGTAAACGATAGATCTCTTTTTTTACATCGTATAGCTTGCCTTGATCTTCTCCAGTTTTGCCACTAAACTGTAATCTAAACTCTTCAATATTGCCGCGTTGCTTCTTGCTAGGCCCCACCACATCTGGATGAGTATAATCCCACTCTACAATGCCTTCTAACATCCTTTGCATAGCTCTGGCCTTGTAGATCACTGGGTCCGAAAGAAACTCTATCTTCTGTGTCTTATAGGCCTCGTGAAGCTGCTTATTTCCATGTACGTAGCAGGTACTCTCTAGAATGTAGGGTAGGTTCTTATCTATATGCTCTACTCTGTTGCCCTCATTTCTCAAATAGTGCAGCATACCTGCGACAGTCTGTATCAATTTGTAAGGCTTATCTCGCCTGCCTAGTGGGGTTTTACCTCCTAAATCTAGATTGATACCTGTCCTCACCAGATGATCTAAACCGACATCATACTTATCCTTCGGAATGTTTGTCTCACCTAAGTTGATTACACGGAAGTTTACTAAATGAGTCAAGTGCTCGAAGTACAGTCTGGCTGACTCACTGTCACTGCACTTTTCCATGAGAAGAGCAAACTCTAAGTCTGAATAGGGCGTCATCTGTTGTAAGGCCATAGATCCTAAGCCCATGACGGTGTATTTGCAAGGAGCGGGTCCCAACTCTTGCTCGCTCTCAAGATAAAGACGAGCTAAAAAAGCTTTGATTCTCTCGGCTATGTCATGGAATAACTCTTTACTGCGCTGGATATATGTCGCTTCGTTAGCTCGCTCTTCTGCTGGAGTACTGCGTTGGTTCAGAAGTCCTTCTAGCTCGTCAGCTTCTACTCGGGCATAAACGCGCAACCCCTCTAGCTCTTGCTTGTCCCTAGCTATTTCCTCCTGAACTTTAACAATCTCATCTAAGGAAGAGTTGGGTACTAAGGCTTTTCTAATCGCCAGTAAGCCTTGATGAGCTAAATTTGTTTGGAGCTCGTAACCCATAGTTGCATCTTCCCCTCCACAGATACTTAGTACATGCTGGTAACACGTGGCTGCATCTGTGTAGTAGCTCAGGTCCCCCAGCGCTTTCCCTTGCTCTTGGTGTAGGGAGGCTAATTGGAGTAAAACATCGATCAGCTTAGTTCGATTCTCGCGAGACTCGCTGATTGTGAATGCTTGTGTAGCATCTTTTAGCAGTAAAGCGTCAGAGCTTTCTTGGACAAGGAGCTTTAGTTTACTTATCACGGATCTACCTTCAAAGGTATCCCACCACGTAGCGCCAAGCTCTTGGGTCAACTGATCTATGTAGCGCTTGGCCGTTTCAGTTCTCTTCTCCACCTTATCAATCAACCGGCTCAATGAAGCTATAACCTCATTAACTTCTTGTACTTTCCCTTCGTCCATAGCCTTCACAAGGTCAGCGTAACGCTTATCGATAACTCTTTGAAGCAAATAGTCTTTTACGGATGTATGACCAGCGCTTGAAGCCAGGTAGAAGGCTGTCAAGCCGCTACCATCTCTTACATCAGACGTAGCACCATTCTTATCCAAATACTCTACTACCTCTAAATGTCCGTTTTGAGCAGCCAGATGCATCGGTGTTCTGCCATCATCACTGGTAGAATCCAACTGTGCTCTTTCTTCCTTAATACATTTCACTACTGCTAAGTGACCTTTCTCAGCAGCCATATGTAGTGCGGTAAGGCCATCTTTATTAGCTATATTAACTTTCGGCTTCCACGATAATAATAACCTAACCATAGGCTCAGAACCCAAATGAGCAGCATACATCAATAGTGTATACCCCTGCTTTCGGCCAGCCCCATCATCCCTTTCTGAAAGTACTTCTAGTAATTCTTGGTTCGTACTAAGCAATTGATTTACCGCATCCGTTCCGCCATCATGGATGGCATTGAAAAGCTTATCTACTTCAGTTAGCTCTGTTGCAGTAGGCTGCTCCTCTTCGACAACTCCCTCCGGTCCATCTTGGACAATTGCCGCACTTGGACCGGGCAAAGACTGAGCAGACCTCTCATGAGAGCCTACAAAGCTAGAATGTGGTTGTAGCTCTGCCGCAGACAGTGATGGTGCGGCTGAGCCACCAGATGTAGTTTCGAGCTGCTGTACCCCGTCGGATACAGCTCCTTCTGGTTGATGTTCTGATATCGGAACTTCTAGCCCACAGCTTTGCAGAAAGAATGAGATCAGTAAAATGCGCGATAAGCTCTTTTGGTGTGCTGGTTTCATAATAAAGGTTCGGTTTAAAAGTTAATGCTTGCTGTCAAAGGTTGTTGGTCTAGATCTTTGGTTCAACTCTACAACAAATGGTACGAAATATTATTCAAAAAGTCAAGTGCTTAAAAAACTATAGCCCAAGAGACCCACGTTAGGCATTTTATTAAACATGCGCCTCACTCTCACGTGACAGAAGTTGCTGAGTTAAGCTATGCTCCTCCCCTAGTACCTCCTGGAAAAGCTCAATGAGTTCGTCCCTGGAACTCATCGCCTTCTTCAAATCCTTCACCATACGCTTCATATAAGGATGCGGTCGTTCTGGGTCTGGGAACAGACGTTTTACCATGGACAGCGCTTCTTTACAATAATACGCTAATCCATCCCCTACATCGCCTAACTTATACGATCCCAAGCCCACACAGTGCAGAGAGCACGCAATTTGCAAGTGATCCTGGTCAGGATATAAGCGCTTACGCATGTCTAAGGCTTGTTGGCAATATTGCGTGCCTTCTGCAGGGTTACATACTGCAGGATCTCCCGCCTTAATCAGGGTTTCGCCTACATTGTTTAACGCATGTCCTAAATCGGGATGATCTTGATCTTTGTGAAGACGTTGATACATAGCCAAAGCTTCTTGTTTAGCTTCTAGCGCCTTTTGATATTTCCCCAAGTCTTCTAGACCAATCCCCACGCCTGTCAGAGAGCGAGCGATATCGCGATGGTCTGAATTGTTATGGAATCGCTGCCGTACGCCTAATGCCAATTGCTTATACTGTAAAGCCTCTTCATGCTGACCTGAATGCGTTAACAATTCTCCTACGCTATTTAAGGAATGAGCTATCTCAGGATGATCCTGATTACCAAATAGGCGCTGACGGATCTCTAGAGACTGTTTTTTACACCCTAGGGCCTCTTCATACCTACCCAGTTGCGCTAGGCTACCGCCTACTTCACTCAAAGAACGAGCTACAGCTTCGCTTTTCTCAGCATTATCTGGATCTGGATCTTGTGATGAAATACGCTCACGAATCTTTAGGGCACTTTGCTGATATTCTAACGCCTGTTTGTGATCACCTACTTCCTTTAAACTAGCACCTACACGGTTAAGATCATAGGCTATTTTCGGATGATCTTGATCAGGACAAAGGACTTTTATCAAATTCAGACACTCTCGAGCCCATTTTTCACTCTCTTTAAAGCGGCAAGTCTCACGGCAAACTTCAGTCAAGTAGTCAGTCAAGGCGTACGCTTCTTGAGGATATTGGGACTTGTCTAATCGTTCAAAGAGCATACGACCATGAGGTAGTAGATGGGACTTGATCTGCTTGTCTTGTCGAATTATATTTTGGTCGTTTACATATCTCACAAGGCTATCAATAGTAGTTCTGAGAACTTGGGCAGCGTCTTCTAAATACAGATGTCTGAGGATGAGCTGAGTGTCTGCATGGATATAAACTTGTTTTCTGTCGAAGCTTCGTTGAATCAAAGAGTATTTTTCTAGCATGGGCAAGGCTGTTCGTATCCAACTTTTAGATGGACGGCTGTGTTCTGGGTCCCAGGTGTGTAACCAGGCAACGGGGATGTTTTCAGTATCCAAGTAGGATAACTGCTTAAGGAGTTGCAGAGCTGCTTTGCCTTGGAATTCTCCTTCACTTTTTGTCCCTTCTCCTTTAAGAGGAAGCTGCCCTATGCTTTGTCGTAATACATAAACCATACTGCTACCGTATTGAACTTGGGGTAGTGGAGAGCGTTCGAGTATATGTACGATCTCTTGTTCCAAGTCTGTAGGTTCGTAGAGCTGTAGACCGGTTAGGAATTCTGGTAGATCCCACCCTGCATCTTCATGTGTGCTAAACAATTGTACTAAGGTTAGGGGTGCACAAAGCATGTGGTTTAAAAAGGACCGAATAGCAGCCTGTTCTTGCGCGGTTTGAGCACAATCAAATTGTTGGGCTAAGTCGATGGCTTCTTCTACACTGAAGGGTTTTAGTGGGACATATTTGCTGTTTTTATCCCACGAACACCGCTGACTGTTGCGGGAAGTGATTAGCACATGTCCTCTGGAAATGGGTAAAAAGGCACGGAGTAGACTTACGTCAGTTGCATCGTCAAATACGTAAAAGGCATTCTTGCCTCCTAAATAGCTACGCACAATCTCTACTATTTGCTGTGAGTCTTTTTTGGTTGTTGTATTCAAATGTAGATCCTCTGCTATGCGTAGATAAGCATCCAACAGCTTTTCTTTTGATTCAGCAGGAATCCAAAACATATGATCATATTGTGATCCACCTTGCTGATCTGCGAACAGTTTACGTGCTAACTGTGTTTTCCCAATGCCGCCTGGACCTGCCAAGACGACTGTAGCGAGGTCTCTTTGAGGCTGTAAACAGTCCTGGATCTGTTGTATTTGTTGTTTTCGACCTACAAAAAAGGATACATTGGGGGGAGATGGGAGTGTATTTGTTTGGCGATTGTTGAGTATGTCTGAAGGGCGCAACTGAGGAATTATAGAGAATGAGGAACGAAGAGTTGTGCCTAAAAGCGTGGGCGTGAGGTTTGGAGGTAAGATGGAGCTAAGTTTCTGATCCAAGGTTCTATCACCTAACCAATTTCGTATTGCGGTCTTCCTACCATGGACATGGAGTGCAAGGTCTTGGGACATACTTTCATTAGCATGCGCAACAAGCTGTTGTAGCACGTGCTGAGCCTTTTGGGCTTCTCCGCTTCTATTAGGGTCGGTGCTCTGTGTTAAAAGAGCTAAGCTGTCTAGTAGCTCGCACATGACTTCTTCATGGGTGCTATATTCTTCTTCAGACAGCTCAGATAGCTTGTTTATGCTTTGACTACGTACCGTAGAGGTAGGACCTTCAAGGGCAAGGCGGTACAACTGCCTGACAACTGAGAAGTAAAAGGCCTGCTCATCTCCTTCACGAGCCAGACATGGAGGGCACGTTTTGAGCTCAGCTAAAGACTGTGCGAAGTCTGTATATTTGTCTGGGTCTTTAAGTATTACTGTGGCTGTACGCATTAGCGGTATTAGATGTAAGTACCAAGCACTCGATGAGCCCTCACGCGGGAGGAAGGCTTCTTGGATATGGCCACAAGCGTTAAGCAGTTTACCGAGGTCGGGGTTAATATAGGGGAAACTATCAGTTAGGCATCCAGAAAGTTCAACAAGTGCCTTAAGTCCGCTCATAGCACGGCTTTGGGATCTCTCCACAAAAGTTTTGTCTATTTTCACGTGCTGTAGGATCTGTTTGAGTAGGCACGCATCATAACGAAAGGGATAGTAGCTGGTAGATTGTTCTACAGATGTCAGTTTCTGCATGAATTGTTGGTAAAGCCCTCGTTCATAATCGGGGTTCCAATCACCAGCATTTAGCTGATGGATCAGTAAGAGTGTCTGGCCTAATATGTGAAAGAGGTTGTGATAAGCGATGTAGTTCCTCTTCGTAAAGGCAAGTACATTATTAGGATCGATTTTGTTCAAAAGGTCACTGGCCAGTTTTGTATACACTTCCGGTTCTCTGGTAGCCATATGCCGAAAAACATGAGGAGCTACGGTAGCTAAGCTATATCGCAATGCCTTCATTAAAGGAGCTATTCTGTACTCAGTCTTTGGAATTATATAGAGCAGGCTGTGGATGTAGTCTGATAATAGCTCAACGTTTTGCAGGCTGTCTGACCGCAGTTGTATGTGAGCCAGTTGTGTATATTCGTGCAGAACATCGGGGTTCAGATTGGGAACAGACTGTTCGTTAAACCACCTAATATATCTTTGTAACCATTCTTGGAACAAGGGCTGGCTACATGCTTGGGAAGTATTGAAGGCTTTAACTAGGTCTTTAGCTGTCTTAATCTGTTGTGGCAGTATATTGCCGTGAATCAAAGGCTCAGTAATAGAAGAGACTGCATTCGGTTCGCTAGGACCCGGTTGTTCCATGGCTGTAGCCTGACATTCGTCAGTATGCGTGTGGCCATGCTCTTCGAAGGGCACAGAGGTAGACGATGACATCACTCTTCCTTGTTCTTGCACAACAGGTATTCCAGGGACGGTGATGTTAGGCCTATAGCAACTCTGCAATAGGCCACTGAAAAGTAGGGTTTGAACTATGAACCGTTTCATATGTGTTTTCATGGTCTTGAGTTGTTTGGTGGCTTTGATTTCAATGTTATGGTCGTGTCACGGAATATTTCTCGCAAAGTCAAGGGGCCTTTAGGCAGCTACTGCTGGTTGATACACTATCTCTTGTTCCAGGCTTTCCAAAAGATAACGAGCCACCTCGTCTTCTTTCTCTTGATCTTCTTGGCCGGCCCGTTGTTCTACGACTTCTTGGAAGTCTTTTAAGTACTCTTCGCGGGTTTTATCTAGGTTGATGCCTACTGTTTGGAAGTCTTCGTAGTGGTGAATGAGGAGGTAGTAAGCGTAGTCTATGGGTTTTAATGATACCTGTTGATCTTGGTCTATTTTTGCTTGCAGCACGGGAGTTACGGTTTGTTTTTCGGGAGTACTGTATCCTAATCCACTTTCATCGTCACCAATAGCTATGGCTTGTTGTAGGTATTGATAAGCTTGTTCTATTTGTTCTGTAGCTAGAAGGAAGTTTGCATATTCTGTGCATGAGCTTGCTGTGGGTGTATCGTTTGTTGATATTGCTAGGGCGTGTCTCCTAACATTTTTGATTTACTTTGTGTTAGTTTAAGAATCAATTCATAACACTCATGCCAGAATA
>JBCBRR010000008.1:0-22381 GCA_039819605.1 Bacteroidota bacterium
GTATTTCAGAATTTTAATCTTTGATCTGCTTTCCAAGCGTCTGGCAAACTGCCAGCTTGAGCTGGTAGTCACTTGATCCAAAAACATAAGCTTACCCAGCAAGACCCGGTAACGCCTCTGGCGCATGGACCAGTGACCTTAAGGCTTCTCTGTGCTTTGTGGCAGCATGAAGGCAGTGCAATGGATAGATGGGATGTACCTGTGGGCTTGTCAGCACTGTATAGAGCGCTTGTTAGTCATGTATGGAAAAGATTTAGAGCAGAGAGGATACATGAAGATGAGATCAGCGCAGATGCGCAAAGCCATGGGGAGCGGCTGCTCCAAGTTCTGGGAGACATAGCACTTATCAGCTTACAGGAGCATAAGACTGTGATTGATGCTGACACACTAGGGAAAGTAGGGGATGCTGATACACGTTATATAGTAGAAGCCAATGACTTTTTGCTTTTGAAAAAAGTAGAGCGGCAATACATGCCACAGACTTATGAGTTCCTTGACCTGACTTTCCGAGCCTATTTTACTGGCAAAGCTTTAGCAAGGCAGTTCTTGTTGGGGAATCAGCATGCTGTCACCGAATTTCTGAAGAGTTACATGTATGTGCCACAGCACAGGCGAGCTCTACTATTTATGGCAGGTGAAATATTCCAAGATATGCCGCAGGACCTAAATCTGCAGGTATTCGGGGAACCTTTACAAGCTATTCGATACCTGCTTCAACTGGTAAATGCAGTGCCTCAAGAGATAGTGGGTCTGCAACATCTTGTGCTACAGTTCAGATTGCTCCACGAGTGGCTGCTTGTGTTCAGGTCTAGTGAAAAAGAGCAGGCGCAGGATATGTTAGTCTTGGACAGAGAGTTTGGGCTAGGTAAAAAACTTAGCACGTGGTTTAGGAAAGGACTACATCAGTATTATATAGGTGAAGAGGCTACACACGTAACACTCAAGACCTTGGCGAGCCTACTTTCGGAGTTTAGTGGCATAAATAAACATCACGGCAACAGGCTAATAACCCTAGCACACCAGGCGATATCGGATTGGAGGTACTATATGCGCAGCGCCGCCATAGAGACCCTACGGATATTAGCAAAGACAGATGCAACAACAGATGACATCTTACCTTTTGCTCTGAAAGCCCTCCAGGATAGTAGCTCTAGTGTTCGAAGCGCTGCCACAGAGGTTCTGGCGACGTTAGTAGATAGGGGCTCGGAGGCAGGTATTGCCTTGCTCCCTATCCTAAAAGGCCTCCAAGACGGGAAAATAGAGGTTGACAACGCTACCAAAAAGACGCTAAGAGCGTGGGTAGACAGGTGCGCAGATCTAGCCCAAACCGTACCTCATGTTCATGATCTTCTCAAAGATAAGAAACCTAATGTTTACGACACTGACCGAAAAATCGTACCGGTATCGTTAGTAACCAAGGGTGTAGATATAGCCACAGTTTTACCAATTGTGCAGAACGCTATCAAAGACTGGCACTACGGTGCTCGCAGTACTGCTATCGAGGCTGTTGGGCAATACACTACAGAGTGCCTAGTTGATTACTACTGGGAGCATCCAGAAGCAAAGGTCCTCATCAGCCTTTTAGCACACCGAGCACTTGATGAGACAGCCTTTGTCATCGAGAATGATGGCCAGGGCAAGCAAAAGTTGATCCTATATGGCAATACAGTGAAAACATGGAGCAAGTCTGAGAAAGAAATACAAAATTTCAAGCAGCTCATTACAACCAGTACCTATTACCTCAAACGATTTTACACTTCCGAGCCTATTCTCAACGAAACGTTAGCAATGATGATGTCATCAGGGGTTTTAGAATTGTTTTTAGGTACTTTACTGGCCTGGAGACCAGGATACGTGTGTGCTCTTAGTAACATTGGTAGCGATGTTGCTGGCTATACTGTTAGCTTTACTGCAAATGCTATCGGTATCACTTTGCCCATTCTCATGGCATTGAATTGCCAAAACTTCACTACTTATGTCAAGTACATATCACTGATCATGGGCCCAGGAGTACTGCTCTCATTATCAATATTAGGGTTATTATCACTGGGTATACCAGCATATACTACAGCCACATGTAATATCACTGTTAGCGCTGGTGGCTTTATGTTTATCATAGGCAGTCTCATGTCTTTAACGAGTCTATTACTGTGCAGCTCTCTACTCTATCAATATGTCTATGGATCCTAGTGAGGTATGAACGCTTTTTCATCACTATTCTTACTATTCATCTTACTTTTCATACACCCCTTGAGCACGGCACAAGGGAAAACGCATCGGTCCAAATACCGTGAAGACCTAACGCGTCATCGGATAAAATTCCCTACACGCTCACAAACCCATATTAAATCCAAAAACCACTCCAAAAGAACTTTGACCACGCGCCTGCAACCCAAGCACGACATCACGCAGGAGCTGGACACGTTATTGCAAGACCTAAAAGCCTACTATGCTATGCTAGATACAGTACAAGGCTATACCATACAGGTATATACAGGCCGTAGCCGAGCACGAGCTATGCAGATTAAACAGGTCTTGGATACACACTATGCTCCATTACAACCCGAAATAAATTATAAGCAACCGTGTTTCACCGTGCGCATAGGTAGCTTCTTAGATAGACTGGAAGCTTACAAAATGTATGTCCAGGTCAAATCGATGATACCACAAGCGATTGTCAGACCTGCTTATTTCCCCAACAAACCGCATGTATTTGATAGTATTAAGGCTATACAAGCCCCTAGTAATAAAACCGAATAAATGATGAAGAGCCGCCGTTTTGGCCTAAACACGCTCATAGGCCTATGTATCGTCGCCCTCTTAGAAGTGATGCATGTCTCCTGTGTCCAAGTACAAGAACCCGAAGGTGGCCCCATGGATACAGCACCACCACAGCTGATCAACTCTTATCCACGCCACAAGAGTAAAAACTTCCAAGACAAAAAGATGTGGTTCACCTTCGATAAAGAAATAGAAGTGGAAGACATCTACAACCGATTGGTCTTTACACCGAAATTGGCCCCAAGCCAAACACCCCATTATACCTATAAAGTGCGTGGCAAAACCCTATACATCACCCTAGCCCATCCCCTACCCCCTAAAACAACGTATACCCTACACTTCAGAAACGCTGTTAAAGATACGCGCGAAGAGACCCATACCGATCGACTAACACTCACATTTAGCACCGGTAAACATCTAGAACCCCGATACGTGACAGGTCAGGTGCAATACCTAATGACCCAACAACCAGCCCCAAATGCCCTGGTAGCTCTTTATAAAATAGATTCCCCACAAGCTGCTAACCATATACTCAACACAGCACCTGACTATATGACACAAACTGATGCCCAAGGCCATTTTGAGCTAGCCTATGTCAAGCCAGATACCTATAGAATATGCGCTGCGGAAAGCCAGGAAAGCAACCTGATCCTGAACCCAACTCAGGGAGCACCTTATGGATTTTTGCAAGAACCCGTGGACTTGTCAGAAACATCTGCAGAAGACCTCAACCTTTCAATAGTAGCAGCCGATATCACACCCCTCATATTGCAGAACGCATCTCCCCAAGGGCCCTACTTTGACATCTGCTTTTCTAAACCTATCACTTCCTATACGCTAGCACCGGTCGATAGCCACGGACAGCTGCAGAAAAACACAGTATATAGCCACTTGATCCAAGATGGTCAAGTGATCAGGCTGTACAATACGTTCGAGACCATACCTACAGACACTTTACAAGTCGCTCTATCAGCTAGCGATAGCGCAGGGCATGTGATTCAAGAAACATTGGCCGTGTCTTTTACCCCAGGTGTAGCCAATAACGAGGCACTCGAAATGAGGCTAGATCCCGTTTCTGAAACACATGTGGCTAGCGATTGTGAGATCAACATGATCTTCAACAAGCCGATCCAACAGATCTGCCCAGATAGTCTGTTTTTTGTGGTGCAAGGCAAAGACAAGGTGTTCATACACGCGGAAGATCTGAGCTATGGCCCCCATCAGGATACGATAACGCTTCGTAAGACATTTTACCCCAGCTTTACTCATGAAGACAACGCGACGGAGCAGAAAGCCAGTGCCGACCCGCCCGACCTGGTAGGGTATATACCCGAAGGGGCATTTATAGCAGCGGATGGCACGGCCAGCCAGACGACATACTGTACCTACCGCTTTAAAAATTCAGCAGCCTGTGGAAAGATACAGGGCAGCGTGACAGCCAGCACACCTGGGTTTATTGTACAGCTACTCAACGCACAATATGAAGTGGTAGACACAGTACGGAACAGGTCGCCGTATCAATTTGAGGAAGTTTTGCCCGGTGACTACTACGTGCGTGTACTGGGGCTCCGCACACCAGACGCCATGTGGCACTTTGGGAATATTGATCAGCTAGAACTCCCCGATCCTGTGGTTATGTACCCGCATAAGCTCTCTGTGGTACCTAACTGGGAAATCAATCATATTGATCTGTCTTTTTAACGCACCAGGCCTACATCAATAGACTGATTTCTTTAGGGGCATAGCATCGCACGTCACCTGCCCGTTCGACGATCAACTGTCCGGTAGTATGCACGCCCCGGATCACCCCCCTAAAGACACCCTGATCATCTCGGAATTGACAGCTTTGGTAGAAACCATATAGCTGGCTAAGGTAATAGGTGTGTAAAGCAGATATCCCCTGCACACGCAAACACGTGTAGTAGGCCTCCAAAGCGTCTAGCAACCTGTGCAGTAGACCCTCCAACCGAAAGGTGCGTTTACAGACTTGCACGAGCGAAGTAGCAGTAGGCAGTGTAAAAGTCCGTTGGTTTACGTTACATCCTATGCCCACTACCGCAGCCCTGAGACAGCTGCCAGCTGTTAGACTGTCAATGCGTATGCCGGCGAGCTTCTTTTGCTGATGGTAGATGTCATTGGGCCACTTGACCCGTAATCCATACGTGATGTAAGGGGCTATTGCATCTCGAAGGGCCAAGGCAGCCATCATGTTGAGCGCAAAATGATCACGTGTGGCTAAGAAAGTAGGTGTTATAATGACGGAAAAGGTAAGATTATGGCCCGGTGTTGTAACCCAAGTGTTGGTCAATTGACCCTGACCAGCATACTGATGGTCCGTAATAATAGTGGTACCCTCAACAGCCTGCCCCGCACGTATAAGCTGTAACGCTATGCGATTGGTAGAGGCACATATAGGCTTATAAAGGATCTGCCTACGCAACATTAGGGGGTGGCTAGGCAGCCTACAGAAACACCTTGGCTGCCATTTTGTATTTTTGCCAAATAGATCGGATGAAACGACAAAAAACAAAGCATTGTCTGCCAACTTTGCTGATCGATGCCATTGTCCACGGCATGCAGGCAAAGAAAGCAGAACAAATCAGTATCATTAATCTGGCGCAAGCAGGCAGTGCCGTGGCTGCCTACTTTGTGTTGTGTACAGCCCAGGCCAAAAGGCAAGTTGAGGCCATTGCCGAAGAGGTAATCGGCACAGGATATCGGCAAACGGGGCAGCGCCCTTGGAAGCAAGAAGGCATGGAGAACCAAGAGTGGGTTTTGCTAGACTACGTAGACGTAGTGGCTCATATATTTTACGGCGATAAGCGAGACCTGTATGCGCTAGATACACTTTGGGGAGATATGGCCATTACGCATGTAGACGATATAGGCCCTATGCACCCAGCAACATACGCATCAAGTAGCTAAATATGCCCAAAAGAAAAGTAATGAAGTTCGGTAAAAAGAAGAGATCTAGGCGACCCGTTTCCCAAGGATGGCCTATTCTGTCCCTGCTGCTCATCGTGATCAGCATGCTCTACCTCAACAAGCGGCGGAACGTTTTTAATATCTCCGAAAAGCGATTTGAAGAGATGATGCACAATCAGGATGTGCAAGAGGTAGCCCTGATTACCAATCAGAATATCGTCGAGATCCGACTGCGGCCAGAGGCCTTGGAAAAAGAGCCCTACAAAACAGATCTGGCCCAGCGAAATACGTTGGCTACCCCAGATATGCCGCACTATTATTTCCGCACCCCCAATGCGATCGTGTTCAATATGAACTTCAAAGAGCTAGAAGGGCAGCTGCCTGAGGCAGCTCGGCTTGGCTATATAGCTAGGGAAAGCTATGATCTGATGGGCTTTCTTGTCAATTGGGGCGGCTTGATACTGCTCATTGTGGCCTTTGGAATCATGATGCGCAGAATGTCAGGGGGGTTAGGGCCCACGAATATCTTTAACATCGGTAAATCTCGGGCTTCCCTGTTTGACGCAGAAAGTAAAGTAAAAATCACCTTCAATGATGTAGCCGGCCTACAAGAAGCCAAAGAAGAGATCCGGGAAATTGTGGCTTTTCTGGAGAATCCAGAGAAGTTTACCCGGTTGGGGGGCAAGATACCCAAGGGCGCTTTGCTGATCGGCCCGCCAGGCACGGGGAAAACGTTGTTGGCCAAAGCAGTGGCCGGAGAAGCTGGCGTGCCTTTCTTTTCTATCTCCGGGTCCGACTTTGTAGAAATGTTTGTCGGCGTTGGTGCAGCACGTGTACGTGACCTTTTTAAACAGGCGAAAGACCAGGCACCCGCCATCATCTTTATCGACGAAATAGATGCCGTGGGCCGCTCCAGGAGTCGCGGACAAATAGTGGGGACTAACGACGAGCGTGAAAATACACTCAATTCGCTACTGGTGGAGATGGATGGATTTGGCACGGACTCTGGGATTATCATCCTGGCCGCCACCAACCGGCCCGATGTATTGGACCCTGCTCTCTTACGGCCGGGTAGGTTTGATCGGCAGATCAGCATTGATAAGCCCGATATTAGCGACCGGGAAGCTATCCTGAACGTACATCTAAAATCGCTAAGGCTGTCTAGAGATGTCAATGTAAAGCGTTTGGCTGCGCAGACACCTGGCTTTGCAGGGGCAGAACTGGGCAATATGTGTAACGAAGCCGCTTTAATTGCAGCCAGGCGAGATAGAGGTCGGATTGGTATGGCAGACTTTCAAGATGCGATTGACCGCATCATTGGCGGCTTGGAAAAGAAAAATAAAATCATATCTCCCCAAGAAAAACGCATTGTGGCCTACCACGAAGCAGGCCATGCTGTGTCGGCCTGGTTTTTAGAGCATGCTGACCCACTGGTTAAAGTCAGCGTGGTGCCCCGCGGGGTAGCTGCCCTAGGCTACGCACAGTACCTGCCCAAAGAACAGTTCTTGTACCAGACCGAGCAGCTCTTGGATACGCTGTGTATGACGTTGGGAGGCAGGGTAGCCGAAGAGATTATTTTCGACAAGATATCTACCGGGGCCCTCAATGACCTGGAGCGTGTCACGAAAATGGCCTATAGCATGGTTACGGTGTATGGCATGAACCCCCGCATTGGCCCCATATCTTTTCACGACCCCGAGCAGCCTGAGTATACTTTTACCAAACCCTACTCAGAAGATACAGCTAGGGCCATAGATGCCGAAGTGAGGGAGATTGTAGACAAAGCCTACCAGCGTACGAAAGACTTGCTGCTATCTAAGCAACGCGAATTGGAAGTAGTCGCTAAGACTTTGCTCGAACAAGAGGTTATTTTCCAGCAAGACCTCGAGGAATTGATTGGCCCTAGGCCCTACCCCAAAACGTCATCGGCAGACGAGTTGGTCGTGACAAAGGCCCCAAAGCGCAGGAGGACACGGCCGCGCAAAAAGCCATCGGCAGCAGCGCAGGATGGCTAAAAGCTAGCACGTTTGAAAATGGCTAAGTGGATATATCTATGGGTAGGGCTGGCGAGTGGCTATGCTACTGTCTGCGCGACGGAGAAGATCAAAATCAAGTACCGGGCAGATCAGTTAGAAGGGGTTGAAAAGGGCGAAGCAACCTACAAGCGGCTGATAGGCAACGTGGTCTTTGTACATGAAGATGTCACGTTCAAGGCAGATTATGCACAGTATTATGACGAGCAGCACAGGTTAGAAGCTCATGACAATATTGTAGTCACGGCTGAAGATGGCTCTACCATCACGGCTAAGCGTCTGTTGTATGATACGGAGCGGAAAATAGCCCGGTTGGACGAGGAAGTTGTATATCAGGCAGACACCATGGCGTGCTATACCGACCAGCTATACTACGCAGCCGATGAAAAGAGGATTTATTTCTTCGAAGGGGCGAAAGTAATAGAGGGTGATCACGTGCTCACCAGTACAGCTGGCTACTACGAGGGTAACCAGCATTTGGCTGTTTTTTACAATCAAGTTGCGGTCAACAGCACCGAGTACACAGTGCAATGCGATACCCTGCGGTACAACACGACCGACAAGACAGCGCAGTTTCAAGGCCCTACCTGCATAACCCATCGGTCGGGGGATACACTACGTACTGACGCAGGCGGCAAGTACAATACCCGAACCCAAATGGGTGCTTTCCGTCATGCTAGCCTAGAGACCCCAGACTATTGGCTCACGACGGATTTATTAGACGCTGATCAGAAAAAAGAGATATATACGGCTACAGGCAACGTCAAGCTGGTATCCAAAAAGCATGCATCAACAATTGTGAGTGATTATGGCCAGTACATGCAGAAAAAGAACGAAGTGTTGGTATATGGGCGCCCCCTCATGCAACGGGTTATCGATGGAGACACACTGTATCTGGCAGCCGATACACTCGTTATGCAGGAGGAGGCATTGCCCAATCAGGATGCAGATGCCGTCGTGTTCGCCTTCGGCAACGTGCAAATGTACAAATCTGACCTACAGGGCAAGGCAGATTCTATGACGTACTACCACAGAGACTCGACAGTTCACTTCCATCCCAATCCCATTTTCTGGAGCTACGATAATCAAATTACAGCTGATACCATTCGACTCGTCTTGCAAGATGAAGCACTGCACAAGATGTACATGGATCGGAATGCTTTTTTATCAGCCCAGGATACACTGGGCCATTTCAATCAGCTGAAAGGTAACCATATGGTAGCCAATTTTCAGGCGAATACCATAGCATCTATCGACATAGAGGGCAACGGAGAGAGTCTGTACTTTTTTGTAGACGACAGCGCTAGGTTAGTAGGTATGAACCATCTGCGGTGCGGTCGTATACACCTGGAAATCCATAAGAATAAGCCCAGCAAAATCAGCTTTTTTACACAGCCCGTGGGTATATTTTACCCAGCCCATAAAATGGAAGCGACGCACCAGGAACTCCCAGCTTTTGCCTGGCGCATGGCGGAGCGACCCACACTACAGGAGATATTGGCCAGAAATCGAGAATAGCAGCTGCCGCTGCGTATCCGTAAAGGGAAGTCACTGCCTACCACACGGTTTACTTGGGGAAAGCAGCTGCATAGGTTAAGTTTGTGTACCATGTCGACGATATCTAGATTAGGAATTACTACCCTGCTGTCAGGTGTTCTAGTGGGCCACCCCTGCGTAGCCCAAGGCAAAGACGAGCCGGGGGCAGCTGCAACACCGCTTAGCCAATACACAAGGGCAATTGAGTACTACAAAGCCCAAAAGTATACCCAGGCCAGTGAGCTGCTGGCAGTGGTTATACCGCGGCTCGCAGGCCAAGCTGAAAGTATACAAGCCACTTTTTACCGGGCTTATAGCCTCTTTTATCAAAAAGATTACGAGCAAAGTGCAGATGTGTTTCAGCACTTTTACACCAACTATCCCAATGCCTTAGAAGCGGAGGAAGCCATGTACATGCATGGGCGAGCTTTATACATGACGCTGCGCGATGTACGGCTCGATCAGATACATACCCAGGCAACGATCCAGGTCTTCGAGGATTACCTGGGCTTACATCCTGCAGGTGCTTATGTCAATGAGGCCACCCAGTACCTGGCTACCTTGCATACGCAACTGACTTTAAAAGCTTTTCAGAGTGCCAAACTCTACCACAAGCTCACCCACTATCGGGCAGCGGTAGTGACGTGTGGTAATTTGCAAAAAGACTTCCCTAGCAACGTATATAGTGAGCCAGCTGCTTATATAAAGGCAGATGCCCAGTATAAGCTGGCAAAATCTAGCCCAGTAGCAGAGCAGCAGGAGGCATTGAAGAGCACCTTGAGATATTGCCAGGATTTTTTGGACCAATATCCGCACAGTGCCTACACACGTGCTGTGGAGAAGATTTACAAGAAAACGCTAGGGCTTATTAGAGCAAGCTAGCACAACATACATAGCCATAGAAGATCATGTATTACAACTATAAAACAGAATTGAGCACCCGGAACTTTGCCAGCCTGTCTGAGCCAACCGGTAATATTTACGAGGCAGTAGCCATTATCTCCAAGCGGTCACGGCAAATTGCCATGCAGATGAAGGAGGAGCTAGACAGTAGTTTGGCACAAGTGACGGTAGCAGAGATCGACGTAGAAGCCACGGAGGCGGACCCGGATGACATTCAGGAGCAAATAGCGATCAGCAAGACGTACGAACGTATGCCTAAGCCAACGATCATCGCGCTGGAAGAATTTCTGGATGATAAGCTTATGTATCGCTACAATGATGAAGATATCGAAGGGGAGCCCAAATAGCAACGCTTAGCTCAAGCCGAGCTGCCGACACCCAAGCTCCCTCATTTGCGGAGTAGGTGTGCAGTAGGTATAGGCGCTTCTTTGAACGTATCTGTAAGGAAACAGCTTCGTGTCTTTTGTATGCAATCGACGCGGCTAAGCTTACTCATCAGGGTTTTCGGATAATTCCTAGCATCTACAATCACGGCTTTGATCAAAAAATCAAACTCTCCAAAACCAAAGACTTGGTAGCAGGATACTACTTCCGGTAGGGGTAAAACGATTTCTTTAAATTTATCGATAGTTTCCTCACTCAAGTCAGCGAGCTTGATTTGTAGCCATAGGGTATTGGATAGAGCTAATTTCTCAGGCTCTATCCTGGCGTGATAGCCCGTGATAATACCCTGGTTCTCTAATTTTCTAACCCGCTCTAGCGTAGAGGCCGGCGATAAGCCTATCTCTTCAGCCAGCTGAGCATTTGTAATTCTGCCGCGCACCTGCAGAATATCGAGTATGGAATAATCTATCGAATCTAGCTTGTTTTCTGTCATAGCAACCGCCTTTATGCAGCTGGCTTGCCAGAACATACGTGCCCTCGCATAGCCACCTAGCTTTTGTATTCTCCTTGTACAGCCAGCAGCCTCAGCTTTACGTATCTGTAGGTGCTGGCCTATGCATCAAATACGTACTCATAAAATCTTTAATGTCACCGTTGAGTACATTATCGGCATCCTTTCGGGCATGCTGGGTGCGATTGTCCTTGACAAGCTTATAGGGATGCAAGACATAGCTCCTGATTTGGGAGCCAAAGTCAATCTTTTTTTTACTACTCTCTTCCTTTTCTCTCGCCGCATTCCGCTTATCCAGCTCCAATTGATAGAGCTTGGACCTTAGCATTTGCAGTGCTTTCTCTTTGTTCTGGTGCTGCGACCTTTCCTGCTGGCAGGCTATGATCAGCCCGGACGGCGCATGCTTGAGCCGGACAGCCGTCTCTACCTTATTTACATTCTGGCCACCTGCCCCACCCGATCTGAACGTATCCCACGTAATGTCTGCAGGATGGATATCAATTTGGATCGACTCGTTAATTACGGGACAAACATACACAGAAGCAAAAGAAGTATGCCGCCGATTACTGGCATCGAAAGGCGAAAGGCGCACCAATCGATGGATACCTATCTCTGACTTTAGATAACCGTAGGCAAATGGGCCCGTGATCTCTAACGTAGCCGATTTAATGCCTGCCATATCGCCCCGCTGATGGTTGAGTTGCTTTACTTGATAGCCGTCTTTTTTTCCCCACATGGCATACATACGCAGCAACATCTCTCCCCAGTCTTGGCTTTCCACCCCGCCAGCACCCGGGTTGATCTCCAGAATAGCATTGAAGGCGTCTTCTTCTGCTTGGAGCATCCTTTCTAGCTCGCGCTTCTCTAAAGCAGCTCTGAGTCGCTGATGTACCTCTTCAACCTCATGCGGAGCAGCACCCTGGGCTTCATACAATTCTTGAGCAATCTGCAGCTCTTCCCACAAACCCAGGACATGCTCAAAGCTATCTACAGATACCTTGTACTGCTGTATAGACTGTAGTATCTGCTGAGCTTGCTGCGGGTTTTCCCAGAAATTGTGGGCTAGGGTTAGGTCTTCCTGCTGTTGTAGTAGGGTATGCTTGCGGTCGTAGTCAAAGATGCCTCCTGAGGGCATCTATTCTCGTCTTTAGGGCTTTATAAGTTTCGGGTTGCATAACTTACCTGCTTTTAATGGATCGCAGTAGCTAAGCTAGCTGAAGATGTGTTGTTTTGCAAAGTGTAGCGCTAAAAATTGTAATTTAAGCGTTGTATCGAACCCAGCCAGGTCGATAACCCATATACACGTATGACGCACAACCCCCATAATAACCAGCCCAGTCCACTAGCAGCTTCAGAGCCCACCCTATATCAGGCTGAAGACCTACAGGCAGAAGAAATGCTCATTAATCTGGGGCCGCAGCACCCAGCTACGCACGGCATATTACGGCTAGAGGTAATTACCCATGGCGAGACTGTCGTGGACGTAGTGCCCCATTTGGGTTATCTGCACCGTTGTTTTGAGAAGCACGCCGCTGCATTGCCCTACAATCAGATCATTCCCTACGTAGACCGCATGGATTACGTAGCTGCCATGAACTCAGAGCATGCCTTTGCCATGGGTGTAGAACACATACTGGGCATAACCGGTAACCTACCGCCTCGGGTAGAGTACATTCGGGTATTAGCAGCCGAGCTCAATAGATTGGCCTCACACTTTGTAGCCATAGGTGCGTACGGGATCGATCTAGGCATTGCCACAGCTTTTCTATGGCTCATGCGAGATCGGGAGCATATTCTCAGGCTGTTAGAATGGGCCTCAGGAGCGCGTATGCTATACAACTACATTTGGATAGGCGGACTCTACTACGATTTGCCCATAGGGTTTGAGGAGCGCTGCAGGGAGTTGGTTAGCTACCTACGACCCAAACTCATCGAGATAGATCGGCTGATCATAGACAACGCCATCTTTATATCACGCACAGCCTCTATAGGCATACTGCCCCGTGGCTTGGCTATTAATTACGCAGTTTCAGGACCGATGCTCAGGGCCAGTGGCTTGCGGTTTGATCTGCGTAAGGTAGATGCCTACTCTGTGTATCCCGAGCTAGACTTTGCAATTCCCATTGGTGAAGGCAAAATGGGTACAGTAGGGGATTGTTGGGATCGGACCTGGGTTAGGATGTATGAGTGCAGGGAGTCTCTCAAAATTATTGAGCAATGCCTAGACAGGCTAACTGGTGACCTGCGCCGCGCACCTGATTTTAATCCGCAGAAGATGGTGCCCAAACGGATACGCACTCCTCAGCAAGATGTTTATTTCAGAGCTGAAAATCCGCGTGGGGAGTTAGGCTTCTTTTTCAGGACGCAACGGAATGGCCGGCAGCCCATACGCTGCAAAGCACGCTCTTCTAGCTTTGCCAACCTGTCCGTACTTCCCGAAATTGCCCGAGGGCACTCGCTGGCTGATTTGGTAGCGATTGTAGGCTCTATAGACTTTGTACTAGGAGAAATAGACCGCTAGGATAGGTCTATCTGTGCATGTTTCAAAACCACTTCCTTGCCACAGAAAGCTAGGCAAACCTGTAGCAGACGTTTGACGTGGCTATGTGTTTTGGCCCGCATATTATATTGCTTATCCACGATTTGAGCCAATCCTTTGTCAGCCAGCGTGGATAGGCTCTCCACCTTTTGGCCCACTTTGTATTCTATCACGATGGCCTGGTCACCATACGTTGCTTTGGGGATCAACAACATGTCGACCCGACCCAGGCCACTCTCTCGTTCACTCTCTATATCGTAATAACCTGCTAAGCTGTAAAACAGACCTAGTACAAAACCAGCGTAAAATACTTCTACCCAATGCTGACCTGTCTGGTAAAAGCTTGTAGACGCGTGCAGCAACGCTTGTAAACGCTCCGCAAAAACTTCGATCTGCCCTGTGGACAGGATATACATCAAACTTTCATACTCGGTTATATCTATCTTCAGTTTCCTAGATACCCACTCTACCAATCGTATCTCATAAATGTGCCTCACTTCATTGTTGGGTATAGAAAGCTTATATCTGTCTTCTTGCCCAGCGACAGCACTGGCGTTTAGGTATCCACCAAAGAGCAACAGACTGCGCAATCCCAAGGGAGTGTCGATGTCATCAAAGCTAATATGCTTATTGATACGAGAAACAATGTCTTGTCTTGCTACCAGTGCCTGCAGATCTTGTTGCATCTCATCAGAGCGCAGCACTGAGTCGATCAGGCTAGTACCTCCACTATCGAGCCAGTAGGGGCCTATCTCCCCTTTTCTACCTAGACAACACATGATTGACCAAGGATTGTAAAGGGTTGTTTCCTCGATAAACTTATACCCATTGTACCATTCCTGGATCTTTTCGGTAGGTGTATCTATGCGGACTTTATGGAGCAGTTCGTCTACTTCCTCCTGAGTGAAGCCGTACGCAGTGGAGAAGGTTTCATCGAGCAGGGTATATTCTCCAGCATTGTTCAGCCCTGAGAAAAAGCTGGCTTTGGCAATCCTAAGGATACCGGTGACCAGCCCCTGTTGGAGGTAAGGATTGTCTTTCAGAGCAGCGCCTAGCAGACCCTGAAATAGCTTTACAACTTCTAGGAAATCTTGGGGTCTTCTCTCACGCTCCAGGTAGGCGCTGTTAATGGGTGTGTCGTACTCATCAATGAGTATATAGACCTTCTTGCCAAAGTGCTTGTAGAGTAACTTGCTCAGAAAGCGTAGACCGTCTTTTACATCTTCTTGGGTAGATTTGCTTGTAAAATACCGCTGCAGCTTCGCTTTCTGGCCCTCCTCAAGCGCCGTACTTTCAACGCGAGCATACTGCTTCAGATATCTGTGCTGCACGTAAAGATCACTGATTTGCATTCTGATCTGCGCCTCTGCATGCTGATAAGAGCTGCCATCCACATCTTTAAATCCTATGCTGATAACGGGATGTTGCCCTTGCTGCTCCATCAGGGCCGGGTATTTACTGATTTTTAGCGGCTGCAGCTGTCGGGTGCCTTGGAAGTCTAGCGCTACTTCTCCGCCAGCAAAGAGCTTATACGTTGAGGATTGCGCTTGGGGTATGGGGTTACCTTCTGAATCTACCTCAATAGCTAGAAAGCATTTGAGCATATCCACATTCAGGCTTTTACCCCAACGGCGAGGCCGGGTAATCAAGGATACCTTATACACATTTTCTAAGAACTCCTTGATGAATAGCGTCTTATCTACAAAGACATCACTCCTCACCAATAGCTCAGCAAAGCTGTCGGTACCCATAAATATCCTAGGCCTTTTATGGGAAGCTGCAGCGCCGTGTGATGGAGTAGACATTAGATCTATGCGCCCCGGGTTTAGTATATCTCTTCACCTTGCCGGTTGATAAACTTAAATTCTGCGATACCTAGCGAAGAATCTTCGGACAAACTCACCCATGTCTTGTATTTTAGCAGCCACTGTAGCCTACGTGAGAAGAACCCCTTGGTGAAATACGCATATAAGTAAGGGTGCAAGAAAAGGGTTATGTATTTCTCATTCTGGTTGTTCAGGAGCAATTCTAGGCTCTTCTCCACCTGATCTGCGATCAAAATGGAGGCCGAGATTTTACCTGTGCCGCCACACGAAGGGCACGATTCGTGGGTAATCAGGCTTGTTGCAGGCCTTACCCGTTGGCGGGTTATTTGCATGATGCCAAACTTAGAGAGAGGGAGTACGGTAGCTTTCGAGCGATCCTCCTTCATATAGGTCTTCATTTGTTGGTAGAGCTTGCGCTTATTCTCCGCATCTTTGATATCGATAAAGTCGATCACAATGATACCCCCCATATCCCGCAGTCGCAGTTGCCTGACAATCTCCTTAGCAGCGACGGAGTTGACATTCAAGGCCATGTCCTCATGGTCTCGATCCATCGTATTGCTCCCGCTGTTGACATCAATGACGTGCATCGCTTCGGTATGCTCAATAACCAAGTAGCTACCTCCTGGCAAGATTACGGTAGGGCCAAAGAGCAATTTGAGCTGTTTTTCGATACCAAAATGTTCAAATGACTTGGTTTTAGCCTGATAGTGCTTGAAGAGCTTCTCTTTTTCAGGAGCGACCGACTTGATATACTGTTTGATATCATTGTACGCGTTCTTATCATCGATGATAATGCTATCCAAAGATTCATTGAGCATATCCCGCAGGATGGAAGAAGCCCGATTGACTTCACCTATGATTTTATCTTGGGGGATGGATTTATACAGCTTTTTGACTCCCATTTCCCACTTACCCAGCAGTTCTTTGAGGTCTTGAATGAGCCTAGCTGCCTCTTTGCTTTCGGCAGCTGTTCTGACGATCAGCCCGAAGTGGGGGGGCTTGATAGAATTGACCAGACGTGTCAGTCTTTTTCTTTCGGCGCTGCTCGCAATCTTTTTAGATATATTAACCCCATTGCCAAAGGGGACCAGGATCATATAGCTACCCGCGATAGCTAGCTCAGCGGAGAGGCGGGGGCCTTTGCTAGAGATGGGTTCTTTAACGACCTGTACGAGGGTAGGCTGGTTTTTGTGGAGGATATCGGATATCTTCCCAAGCTTGTTGAGGGCAGGTTCATTGCTATACTTGTGCAGCTCATAGCTCATGAGCTTATCGTTGATAGCCAGCTGGGTAAATTTACTAAGGGAGAGGAATTGAGGACCTAGGTCTGAGTAATGGAGGAAGGCATCCTTCTTATAGCCGATGTCTACAAAGGCGGCGTTCAGGTTAGGTACCAGTTTTTTAACGGTACCCAAATAGATATCTCCCACGCCAAAGGCGCTTTCTTTTTCTTCTGTATGGTATTCAATAAGATCCTTATTCCTCAAGAGGGCTATTCGATAGCTATCTTGAGTGGTACTGATTACTAATTCGCTTGTCAAGGCACTAAAATTTGCATGCTTGGTAAAATACCCATAGTCATCTAACTCCTCTTGACACAATTAGCCTAGGGGGATATGCAGTGGGGTAGGCCATATGCAGGGCTTATTTTTTCTTATGCCTATTCAATCTAAGCCGCTTTTTGCGCTTATGAGTGGCAATTTTATGTCTTTTTCTTTTTCGACCACAAGGCATTTTACCAGGTTTTTCTTTTTCGGTTAATTATACTGAGTTCGGGACAATCTCTGTACTCAGGGTCCCTTTCGTCTTCTATAGGTACCTTTCTAGCCTTTGGTTTTCAGCGCGTGTATGTGTTTTCACTTTAGGCGCTGCGATATTCGACTGCTTAGGTACGTTCTGTTCAGACAGAACTTTGCGCAATATAGCACTTTCTGTCAGATTTTGGTAAACTAGGGTTATTTGGGCTATTATTTACGTCGTTAGGGGGATGGGGGTAGGTGTTACGTTGGCTTTAGAGGTCATCCATTTCTGGTTGGATCGATTTCTTGACACGTTCTTCAAAAGCTCGGGAGGGTTTCAGGGCGGGTACATAGCGTTCTTTAAGGAAGATAGCGGTATTGTCCGATAGATTTCGGGCGATTTTACCGGCTCTTTTTTTGTTGGCAAATTTGCCGAATCCTTGGAGGGTGATGCTTTTACCTTTGCAGAGGGTGTCTTGGATAGATTGCAGGAAGGTGTCGAGGACGGTGGTTACGTCTTTTTTAGAGATACCTGTTTGTTTGGCGATGGTGTTGATGACGTCGGCTTTGTTCATGGCTGGGGTTTGGTGTTAAGATGGGAAAGATAGGGAATTTTTGGGTGTTGGGGGGACTGGAGGGTTGATTGTGGCGGTGGGTTGGGGGTGAGCTTGTGGTGTGGGTTGGGGTCTAGTTGGGGGGTTGACTTTTTGGGAAATGTTTTTTAGGTTGGAAATGAGAGTCTTGAAGATGGGAAGAGTGGACTTTGAATTGAGAGTGGGTATTAACCTTGGACTGGATATAGATGTATGATGGTCCTGAAAAACATAGATTTTTTGCATTATGAAGCTTGGAAATAAAAATTATAGAGGTGTAGCTTTAGTATTACTTGTATCAATGTTGCTGCAGAACTGCGGGGTGGGTGTACCCTTGGCACAGCTCCAGCCTGAGAAGTCGGCTAGGGTGCAAGGTGGGCCTATTGCGGAGGGTAAAGAGGCTACTTCTAGCACGCTGGAGCTTGGTGAAGCACCGCAGCTAGGTTTAACTTCACAATCTCCTTCTACAACCCTGCAAGGGAATTCGTTAGCATCTTCAATATACTCCTATGCTGGAGCCCACAGTCGAGCTAATTCGCCCATAGACGCGGTTGAACAACAACCTGCTAACTATCAGCCACTCGGTTACGTAGGGCTGGACCACGTTTCTTCAACACAAAGCCTTGTAGAAACATGGAACAAAGCTCGAATAACACAAGAGCAAAGGCATGAACTTGAAGTATGGGTAGATGTGTATATAGATTACTTCAAGAGAGTAGACCTCGTGCAAGGTATGGATCAAGATGTAGTGGCTAGCTACCTACGCGAGTATAAGATGCTAGCTAAGCTGAAGCCCAACAGTGAACCCATGCGGAAGCATTTAGGAGATTACTTTGACAGCGTATATGACAAAATAGTCGTCTTGGAAGCAGCTACGGGCAGACGTGAACATGCTTTTATGGAAGCACTCACAGATATCCTCCAAGAGATAGAGCCCAGCATTTTGAATGTCAAGCTATTGATAGGGCTACTTGACAAGCTGCTAGCCAAGATAGATAGTAACAAAACAGCTTTTACGGCATCCACCTACAAAGACCATGCTCCTACTCTGGAGTCTATTCATAAATTGCTGCTCGTCATTCGATTATTGGACAATGAACATCGAGTAGCTAGAACAACTAGCAGTCAATCAGGTGCTACCCTTCACAACCGCATTAAGACTACCCTACAAGATATGCCTGAGGAAACAGAGTACTACCCGATTCACTATCATGCACACCTTTTACTTGAGACATTAGCCCAATATGAGCAGCCACCTAGTAGATTCGACAGAATTTTAGCAGGTGTAGAAGGCGGACTTTCTGTACTCAAATTTGTAGCCAGCTGCCTAGATCTTAGAGGAGCCTGTGAGGGCATACGAGAGCTCGGTTCTCTATCCTTGGAGCTAATTTCTAAACTGAATGATACAGTGGACCAGGTAGAAAGCACATGTGGCCAATTGAATAAGACCTTAGGTCATTTCAAAACTGCTTTCGATCTTCATCCTTCAGAACGCTCTTATTACTCTTATCATCAAGCCCTGTCGCTATTAAGTAACCTGGCATTAAAAGAACAAGACCCTACACAAGCACAGACATGTTACGCTGACTTTTTAGATTATGTAGATAAGCTTGAGCAAAAGAACAACACTCCTGGCGAGCAAGTAGTACTATCGTTGACAGACATGAAAGCTCTTCGCTACTTCGCAGTGCGACAGCTAATCTTACTGTCCCTTCATGGCAACGATGCTATACGTCAGGCAAGCATAACCAAATTGTTCGACTTAGGGCGAATACAGCTAAAAGGCATCACTGTGGATCAGGATATTCTACATATGATATTCGATGGCTTAGCTGTGATTTGCAGTCAAGCAGGTACAGCTGCAACGTTGTCTAAGGAGAAATTACGAGAACTTTTAGAACCACCTTCAAAAGAGACATCCCCCAAAAAGCCCGCATTTCGTTTCCTTTGCTGCTTATATCTGAATAACCCAACAGCAGAATCTGCTGACAAGTCATGCTCTGTTATTTTATCTTGGCTAGACAATAAATCGCTCGATGAGAAGCTACGTGACTTTTCTATGCTCGAGACATACACAGGGCCTGTTCTGAACGAGCTATTCTCTAAAGTAGCCACTAAACTGTCTGGAGAACCTGGCACCAAAGCTTACCAGGCGAAAGAGAAAGCGGCTATTGAAGCTCAGCAAGAAGAAATACAATTCGTTCTCAAAAGCTTCTACAAGCATTCAGACTTCAAAAATATACAGTCTTTCCTCGGTGGAGCACCGATGTCTGTGGAAGATATGGAATACCACTTAAGACTTGCGGAAAAGAGGAAGAAGTTAGGATATGAGCCCAACACGGAGAGTGATCATCCAACTGTGAGAGAAAATCGACTACAAGGAGTTAAGACCCGTATCAGCCTGGGAAACTTATTTGAGCCCAGGAGTGTAAACCCTGATGAGCCTATCAAAAAGATTGACAAAGTGCTTCTTATCGGAGAGCCCGGTACGGGAAAAACTGTACTTACTAGAAAGCTAGCTCATGACTGGGCTAACGGTAATTGGGGACAAAAGTTTCAAGCTGTCTATGTTCTTCCTGTTAGGACTCTAAGAGCAGAGGTATACGATAACAACGGGCATCATTGTAGAGAAGCAACTCTAGCAACAGCCATTGCCAATGAATGCTTTAGTAAAATGCGTGAGGAACAAGACTTTAAGCGTTTGCGTGACGGGATTAAAGCTTCTTTAAATTGGTCTACCACTCTAGTCGTATTGGATGGGCTAGATGAAAGACATGGTGTTAGTGAAGTTATCCTTAGAGAAGCCAAAGGAGGAGATCATAGACTGCTGCTCACTTCAAGACCTTATGATATAGCTCTTGAACGCGAACTAGCAGATATAGAAGTAGACCACATGGGGTTGGATATACGGCAACGAGACCGTTTTGTATATCGCACATTGGCAGAATCTAAGACGAGTACAGCGAAAGAGTTTCTGAATTTTATTAAAAGGCATCGCTTGGAAGAAATATCTTTGATCCCAGTAAATCTCAAGATTTTATGTACACTGTGGGAAGATAAAGGGACCTCTATGGCAGGATGGCGTTCTCCTATGGGGCTGCCTGCTTTGTATCGAGCACTTGCCAATTTTGTTTGGGAACGTTTTGCAAGAGAATCTTTAGAAAGAGTGGGCCAAAAACATGGAAAGGAGCAGAAAGTTAAGCTATTCGAAGACTTAGAACAGATTGCTCTTACGAGTTTTCAGAAAGGAGAGATTATCATCAATCCCGACACTATCGAAGAAGTAACTGGAGAATTCGACTATCCTCTGGCAAAAGACGCTGCTTTTTTACTTTTTCAAGAAATAGATAGGAAGTATCAGTTCCCACACTTAACCTTTCATGAGTATTTCATGGGGAGAAGACTGGCGAGGCAATTCTTGTTGAGAGATACTGATGAAGAGATGGCTTTAGTCTTGAAGACGCACATGTACGAACCTCGATACAGAAGAGCATTTTCCTTCATGGCAGGTGAGATATCAAAGCATATGCTCAAAGAAGTTAAATCAGGGGTTCACAAGAGCAGTTTAGACTCTATTAGAGCGCTATTGCAGCTTGTCAACACAGTGACCGAAGAACAGACTAGCTTACAGTATCTAATTTTCCAGCTTCGATTGCTCAATGAATGGACACTAGCTACAGATATTGAGTCAGCAGCTGTAGATAGGGCTTTGACAAAAATGGAAACAGAGTTTAAGCTTGGTGATTCAATTTCAAGTTGCCTAGATAATGATTTACATCGGTTAGATGAGGAATCCTTAAACAGTCTTGTAAGTCTATTTGCAGAGGCAAGTGCAGTAACTGGTCACTACAGCAAGCAAATATCTCCATTGATTCAAAAAGCTTTGCAAGGAAGTGACGCTGGTGCTCGTAGGTCTGCAGCACGAGTACTACCAGCTTTGATACGAGAGGGAAAAGACATACAACTCGTGCTACCCTATTGCAAGCAAGCACTAAAAGATCCAGACGCTGGTGTTCGTGAAGCAGCGTGCAAAACTTTGCCCATTCTTGTGGATCAGGGTGCTGATCTAGAAGATGTTTCTTTTCTTGTGGAAAATACTCTAAAGGATGATGGGGCTTTTGTACGCCAGACTGCCATAGAGACCCTTTTAGCTCTAGTTGAACGAGGATTAGATATAGGCCGAGCATTCACTCTCACAAAGGATATGCTACACGACGTTAACAGTGAAGTTCGCCAAGCTGCTTGTACAGCACTTACAGAATTACTCGAGCGAGCTGATGTTGGAGAGCAAGTAAATCAGCTCGTAGCCTCACTAGATACTCTTGACAGAAATGGCAGAACACCGATGCACAGTGCGGCAAAAAACGGCCATCTAGAAGTAGTGAAGTATCTTAAGGGTCAGGGAGCAAAAGTAGGTACACCTGACAAACACGGCAGAACACCGATGCACAGTGCGGCAAAAAACGGCCATCTAGAAGTAGTGAAGTATCTTAAGGGTCAGGGAGCAAAAGTAGATACGCCTGACAAACACGGCAGAACACCGATGCACAGTGCGGCAAAAAACGGCCATCTAGAAGTAGTGAAGTATCTTAAGGGTCAGGGAGCAAA
>JBCBRR010000009.1:0-20704 GCA_039819605.1 Bacteroidota bacterium
CAGGAAAGAAGGTAGGAAAGAAGGTGAGCAAGTAGGCCTAGAGAAAGCTAAGATCGAGATAGCTACGCAAATGATACTGGCCCATTTACCTAGCGAGCAGGTATGCACTTTGACAGGGTTAGATACTGCAAAGGTTGCACAACTTGCGGCACAGCTTGGCCAGTAGCTCCTGACGTACCTCGTAGGCCATGTATTCCATAAGGCCGCATGGTCAAATCATATTCTGATCTAGCGTTTTGTAGCAGCTGAGTATATGTTAGCCATCGCCATGTAGCTTATCTTTTTTGTGCAGTAGTTCTTCCGTTGTTTCCGGATGGGCTAGATCCGGCACACAACAATCCACAGGGCATACAGCAGCGCACTGAGGTTCTTCGTGAAATCCCACACATTCGGTACACTTTTCAGTAACGATATAGTAGAAGTCAGTTGAATAAGGCGGCTGGGGGGTATCGGCAGGTACAGTATGGCCGTTGAGGGTAATGTGTTTCAAGGCAGTGCCCTCAGCCCAGTTCCAGGGTGTTCCACCTTCGTAGATAGCATTGTTAGGGCACTCGGGCTCGCAAGCACCACAGTTGATACACGCTTCTGTAATTTTTATAGCCATACGGTACAGCCTAGCGCAATGGGTTCAGTAAGCTCACGTTATAACTCCGTTGCCACTAGGGATCGTGCCCATTGCTACACCCTGATCGCAAATCTACAGTGGGTTGGGGAGAGTTACAAGGGCAATCCAACATACCTCCTTATTTCGGTATCTTTACCCTGAAACATAACACACGTTCGTTCACCACAACCCCTATCTTAAACCTATGCCCAAGCACCTCGTAATCGTCGAATCCCCCGCCAAAGCCAAAACCATTCAAGGCTATCTGGGGCAAGACTATGCCGTAGCTTCCTGCCATGGCCACATTAGGGACCTGCCTAAAAGCAATAAAGCTATCGATGTGCCCAAAGGCTTTATACCTACCTACGAAATCAGCCCGGGCAAGCAACGGATTGTCAATGAGCTCAAAAAACGTACCCACGAAGTAGAACAGGTATACCTGGCTAGTGATGATGACCGAGAAGGCGAAGCCATTTCCTGGCACCTGCAAGAAGCCCTACGCCTACAAACCCAAAAGACACGCAGGATCGTCTTTAGAGAAATTACTAAAAACGCCATTCTCAAGGCAATCCAAAACCCGCGGAAAATCGACCTGGCACTCGTCAACTCCCAACAAGCCCGACGTGTGCTGGATAGATTGGTAGGCTATGACCTCTCTCCCCTACTCTGGAAGAAAATCAAACCCGGCCTGTCGGCAGGACGTGTACAATCGGTCGCCGTGCGGATGATCGTAGAGCGCGAGCGCACTATCCTGGCCTTTCAGCCCACTGCTTACTTTGTAGTGCATGCTACATTTGACTTGGGTAACAACATGGACCTAGCCGCAGAGCTACCTGAACGCCTGCCTACAGAAACAGCAGCCCGTCAGCTACTTGAACAATGCATCTCAGCCCAATTTCATATCCTGAACCTAGAGAAAAAACCCGCTAAGAAATCACCTTCCCCACCGTTTATCACCTCTACCCTACAACAAGAAGCTAGCTTGAAACTGGGCTACACCGTCACCCGTACCATGAGTTTGGCGCAAAATCTGTACGAGACGGGCAAAATCTCCTATATGCGTACAGATGCCCCGCACCTAGCCCCAGAAGCGATCCAAGACGCACGTCAAGAAATTGAGAAGAGCTACGGCGCTGAATACTTTAGAGCCAGAACTTACAAAGCCAAATCAGCTACCGCCCAGCAAGCGCACGAAGCCATCCGACCTACGCAGTTCGCCCAGCGTACCGTAAGTACCGACGCAAGCGCCCAAAAACTCTACGAACTGATTTGGAAACGGGCCATAGCCTCGCAAATGGCCGACGCACAGCTGGAAAGGACAACGGCCCAAATAGGGATCTCTACGTCCCCCAAGATCTTGGTGGCGAAAGGTGAGGTGGTTAAATTCTCAGGGTTTATGCAAGTCTATACCACTGCGGAGACAGATAGAACAGGGCAGGATAAACGACTCCCCCCCCTTACAGTAGGCCAGGTGTTGACGCTCGACCATATGCAAGCCCGAGAGAAATATAGCAAATCAGCTGCCCGATACACAGAAGCTAGCCTCGTCAAGCAACTCGAAGAGGAAGGCATTGGCCGGCCCTCGACCTATGCGCCCATTATTAGCACCATTCAGCAACGCGGCTATGTCATCAAGACGTCTCAAGAAGGTAGGCCGCAAGCCTATCAGCTGTGGACACTGCGCGATAATCAGATCCAGCATGCAAAACGTACAGAAGTTGTCGGTACCGAGAAGAATAAGCTCTTCCCGACAGACATTGCCATGGTGGTGAATGACTTCTTGGTAGATCGCTTTGCTGAAGTCACTGATTATAGCTTTACAGCTAAGGTAGAGCAACAGCTCGATGAGATAGCCGCTGGCACTCAAGCCTGGAACACCATGCTGGCCAATTTCTATGCGGATTTTTACCCCAAGGTAGAAAAGACAACGCAGCTAGACCGGACAGCCATCCATACAGATAGGCACCTGGGCAAAGATCCCAAGACCGGTAAGCCCGTCATAGCCCGCTTGGGAAGGTATGGCCCCCTGGTACAGATCGGTAATACAGACACAACGCAACCGCCTCGCTTTAGCAGCTTGCAGAAGGACCAACGCTTAGAAACCATCACGCTAGAAGAAGCCCTAGAGCTTTTCAAACTGCCGCGCGAAGTAGGGCACTGGGAGGCTTCGCCCATAATAGCCCAGGTGGGGCGCTATGGTCCTTACATCAAGTATCAGGATCAATTCTACAAGCTAGATGCCCAAGACGATCCCCTAACCGTTACTGCAGAGCGGGCCATCGAGATTATACAGGCCAAGCGGAAGGCAGATGCAGAACGGCTGATCAAACGCTTCGATGAGCGTAGCGACATACAAATCCTGAAAGGTAGATGGGGGCCCTACATCAAGGTAGGGCGTAAGAATGTACGTATCCCACAGGAAGTAGACCCCAAACAACTGACCCTAGCGGATTGCACAACCCTCATAGAAAAAAAATATGGCACAAGCTAGCGCAGCTCATTTTGTCATTTCAGCTAGGAAGTACCGCCCGAAACGCTTTGCGGATGTATTGGCCCAGCCGCACGTTACCACTACCCTACAGCAGGCCATTAAAAATAACCAACTCGCCCAGGCCTTTCTATTCTGTGGCCCCCGCGGGGTAGGGAAAACCACCTGTGCCCGTATCCTGGCCAAAGCCATTAACTGCCAGGCACGCACTGAGGATACAGAACCGTGTAACACTTGCCCGTCTTGTCAAAGTTTTCACGAAGGTAGGTCCTTGGGCATATACGAGCTAGATGCAGCCTCACACAATTCGGTAGAAGATATCAGGAGCCTGGTAGAGCAAGTACGCTACCCGCCTCAGCAGCATCCGTACCGGGTCTATATCATCGATGAAGTACATATGCTATCGACTTCCGCCTTCAATGCCTTTTTAAAGACACTAGAAGAGCCGCCCCGGTATGCTATATTCATCCTGGCCACCACTGAGAAATACAAAGTAATCCCCACCATTTTATCGCGCTGTCAAATATTTGACTTCCAGCGCATCCAACCCACTGATATCATGCAGCAATTGCGGCAGATCGCTACGCAAGAAGGTATCGCGTACGAAGAAGCTGCGTTGCACTTGATCAGCCAGAAGGCAGAAGGTGCTCTACGCGATGCCCTCTCGATATTTGATCAGATTGTCACCTTTGGAGGAGGCCACATAACCTATCCCGACACCCTAGCGCATCTACACGTACTGGACTATACGTATTACTTTCAGCTGGTGGATATGTTGCTGGCAGGTAATACGGCCGAAGCGCTACTGTTGTACGACCGCATCTTGCATATGGGCTTTGACGGGCAACACTTTACAGAGGGGCTCAGCACACATTTGCGAGAGCTCTTGATCTGCCAGGATCCGGCCACGCATCAGCTGCTAGAAGTAGCCACCCATGTGCAACAGCAATACCAAGCACAGGCAGCTCAGGTTACACCTGACTTGCTATTGGAGGCACTCCGCATAGCCACGCAGAGCGCCCTGCATTATAAGATCAGCCCCAACAAACGCCTGCACGTAGAGCTTATGCTTATCGAGCTGGCACAAATAGCGCATAAACCGGACATGGCTACCCCCCATACTTGTACCACGCCCAAAGACCCGGCTCCCTCTACGGTACATACACCCGTATCCCCTACACATACCTCCCCATCTACCCACACACCCACAGATACTACCCAACAGCCTAAACAAGAGGCTCCGACTCCTGATGCAACAGCTGTCTCATCTCCCAAGGCGCCCGACGGACCCGCCTCGCAAATAGTGCATAAAGAGATCAGTGGTGTACTGCCGCCGCTCAATCAGGCACCAACAGCTAGCACACCGCCCAAAGTTGTTTTAGCCACTACTCCCAAGCTGCCCAAGATCGCCGAACTCAAAGCCCGTGTGGCCCAAGCGGGTAGCCAAGACACGGCACCTGCAGTGACAGCACCTAACGTAGCCCGTGGCCTGTCTTTAACAAAAGAGAGCTTACAAAAATCCTGGCAAGCCTATGCCAATCAGCTACGCGCAGCAGGCAATATGCCAGGCTACCGACTGCTTGCGGAAGATTTTGATCTGGTGGGTCAGGATATCACCGTAAAATTTTCCAATGTGGTGCAAGAAAGCACGCTTGAAGAGATCAAGGAAGGGTTGCTAAGCTACCTACGTGACCAATTGGGGGATATCAATGTACGTATCCGGGGTATGTTGGTGAGCCCACAAGGCAATCAGCAACCTTACACGGCCCAGGAGAAATTTGATTACCTAGCTGAGCTCAACCCACAGCTACAAGTACTGAAAGAAAAGCTGGGGCTGGCCTTAATAGTTTAGGTAGCCGCCTGCTCTTTTTTCTTTTCCAGATACTTCCGGAATTTAGGCAGCTCTAGGATCGTATAGCGCAGATGGCTAAAGTAGTTTTTTTGCGTCTTTTGGGACGCCCAAGAGTGAGCAGATTTGTAAGCCTCATCGTCAGGAAACATAACGAAATCAGTGAGGGCCAAGAAGATCACGGGTTTTAAAACTCTGTCATGAGGTCGGCAGCCTTCCGGGACTTGGTTGGCATAGGTCTGAGACGCATGGTAACATATGCGTAGCTCGGCATCTTGTTTCGGTACCATCTGTACCCTCACAATGTACTCTTCCCCAGCTTGGTCTTGGCAGTATATTTCTGCGCTACTTTGCTTTTCTTCAGGAATTAAGGAATCCTGAGCAACCTTTATGGAACTGATGTCTTGAATAGGCGTAGTGAGGTGATCGTCCAAGATTGTAGTCAAAAAAGAGATCAGCTGATCTTTTTGCTTCGGATCCCCGAGAATACGTTGGAGGGCTAGGCCATCACCTACATCTAAAAAATTTTCTACCATTTGCGTCGATGGATAAATGCTGTCGTATAGGCTACCGACTCACATTTTGGTTGATCTTTTGCTCCAAAGTTAATGGGATCACGCAACATACAAAACTTTACATACCCGAGTAACAACGGGGGTACGCAGCAGCACTTGGTCAAGGGTGGCTACCGGGCAAAATACGCCTGGACCAACTTCTGCTCATAAGCCGTGGTCATGTACCTAGGGCGTGTAAACCGCAGCCACACAACCCGGCCAGGTACCAGTGACACGCGGTCATACACCCTATTCTTAGCTAGCAAGGCTTTCTTTTTGACCCCATACTGCTGGGCTATCTGCCACCAAGTTTCGCCGGGCTGGGCAATGTGATAGTATGTACTTACTTTATTTTTCTTGGGCGCCAAGTAGTACACCTGCCCTGCTTGTACACAATGGGTTGCGTCTATGTCGTTGTAGGCTAGCAGCTGTGCGCGGGTAATGTGGCCAACCGCAGCCAAGGTATCAAGCGTATCGTGGGGCTCCGCCTGGATACTCGCTATGCCATTGTAGGTCACCACAGGTGTTATAACCTGCTGGGAACAGCGCCTTGCCGGTAGATGTGGATGGGATGATTGACCTGACGACTTGCCCACAACCGGTTTGGGCAAACGAGGCCTACCGCACACCTCCCATACAGGTGATGCGTCCTGGTGTAGAAACACGACCCCACAGGGGACATCTACGGGCACCCTAGCCGCTTTCAGCCATAGGTTGTAGACGCGTAGGGTAGGCTCAGCCACTTGTAGCTCTTGACTGATGGCCCAGAGCGTCTTCCCCCCGCAGGGCTTATATTCTTGGAAACGCCGCCACTGCCTCCGTTGGTGGGCTATGGGGCGCTCAAAAACCAGTTTGTGGGCCAAAAAATGCAAGATATACCAGTGGGTATGGGCATCTATCTTCACCTTCCGCACGCCAAACCCCCGCTTCTTATCTATAACCTGCTGCGCACCGGTCCTGCCCAAATAATAGGCCAATAGCGTATGGACCCAGTTGTTAAAAAAGGTGTAGTGGCTTCGCAAGTACCGAGCAGCCCCGCGGGTAGATGTGATGATGTGCATACGCTCATCCATATCCCCATCTATCCGTAAGCCCACTTCAGCTGCAGCCGGCTGTTTCATCTGCCAAAAACCTACTGCCTGTGAGGTGGAGACAGCGTCAGCCACCAAGGCACTCTCTTGTATCACTAGGTACTTTATGTCTTCAGGCAGTCGTTCTTCGCGGAGTATCTGCTCTACCGTAGGCATGTACAGCGCTATGCGATCTAATAGGGTCTGATAGACCTTAGGGCTACTTACGAGCGTGTGTATTTTCTGCCGTATTTTCTTTTTGGCCTTGGGGGTAATGTATAGCTGCATATTGCCCAAAGACATCTGATTGGGTATGTGGAAGGCACTGGCGTGCGCTGCACAGGCGGGCAGCATACTGCAGCACAAAACGATGCAAAAGCTGATGCGTCTCATTTTTTTCTGACCACGAGCAGCCCGTCCCGGATAGGCAATAGCACATTCTCCACACGCGGGTCACGGTGTACTTGGGCATTGAAGTCCATCATGCGTTGGGTTCGCTTGTCAATCTCATGGCCTTGTTCGGGTAGTACCTGCCCCTTCCAAAGCACATTATCAATGATCATAAAGCCGCCCGCACGCAGGCGGTCCAGCGCCAAGGCATAGTACCGAGCATAGTTCTTTTTATCCGCGTCAATAAAAACCAGATCAAAGGTTACCGCTATCTGCGGTATCACATCCAGCGCCAACCCGATGTAATACTTAACTTGCTGGGCAATACCTGCTTGGGCCCAATAGGCCCGAACGGTACTTGCCCAAGCTGCATTCTTATCGATTGTGTAGATGCGCCCATCTGGGCCCAAGCCCTCGGCCAGACATAGCGTTGCATAGCCCGTGTAGGTGCCGATTTCTAGGATATTGCGGGGCTGTATCATCCGGGAAAGCATAGCGAGTAAGCGCCCTTGCAGATGCCCCGAGAGCATCTCCGGCCCAGGAATGTGGGCCTGGGTTTCCTTTTCTAGGGTAGCTAATACAGGGGAAGGGGCGGTGGTGCAGTGTGCAGCGTAGGCTTGTATACGGTGGTAGGGCAGGGTGATCATAAATTCACCGCACGTCCTTGGTTTGGACAAAGCTGGAAAGAGGCTTTGTGTTATTTAGGGCCGTACTTACGGGTTTGACTTTCCTGTTCCATAGGGTTGGCTGTGTGCATCGTGTAGGCTACGTACTTGGTATCGATTGTCTGGATTGTAGATGTAGTAAAAGTCTTTGTAGCTCAGCTGCGGCAAATAGAGGGCAGGATCCGTAGCCTGCTCAGGCTTAATTTCCACGCCATACCAATCCTTGAACCAATCGACGAACGTATAGTCAGCTACATCTGGCTTTTCGCGCACACTGCTATCGTCGATCCCCAAAATGACGTGGTCTACCCACTTCAGCTTACAGGCATTGTCCGCAAATTCTTGCCAGTCGCCGCAAGCGGATTTTGCATGCATCTGCTTGTCCAGCTTTTCTAGCGTTATGCCCATTTTCTTAGCTACGGGGCCACCTAATCTCTGCCACCAAGCTTGCAGCTCTTCATACTGCTCCCGGATCGTCCGCAGTGATCCTGCAGTTTGCAGGCTGGGCTGATGGTGCAGGATGATGGCATTTGGATAGGCATACGATTGGGTAGCCAATGTGGTGATGATAGCGGCCATAGAAGCGGCAAATTCTTCGACCACCACATACACAGGCGCTCGACTGCTTTCCATCGCTTTCAAAATACGAGCTCCGGCTAGCGCTGAGCCACCTGGGGAATGGGTTATGATGATAAAGATGGGCTTTTGGCTATCCTTGTTGTTGAAGTAGCGAATTTTATCTTCCAGATAATCCGCCTTCCAAGGCGTAATCACTCCGTTGAGACGTATAGAACGGTCAGATATCAATAAGATGCCGGTCTTTTGTAGCGGCTCATCTAGGTACTGAATGGGGCCATCGGCCAGCCGGGCCCTCCGTTTGATAGAGCGGGCTTGCTCTATCTCTATTTCCATCTGTGTCAGCTGGGCTTTCGCCAAATCCACTTCGGCCATAAGCGTCTCTCTCGCTCGGCTCAGGGCCATGAGGGCCTGCATATGCTCTTGCTGTTGATGTTGCTGAGCTAGGTCCCAACGCAATATAGCCGCCTCTTTCTCTAACCTGAGCCTTTCTATCTCAGCCCACAGATCAGCCAGTTCTTTTTCTAAGCTCGCTTTTTGTAATGCGTTCTCTACTTCCAGGGCTTGCTGCTTTCTAATTTTGGCCTCTAGCGGGTCTTCGGATTGGCCCTGGGCACTGCCAGTGGTTACTTCTTTATCGGGTTTGCTGGCACGTGCAGCCGAGTCAGCGTACACGGTAGTGGTCAAAAGCAGCCCGCTGAGTATCGCTGGGATGCTACGTTGTACTATTTTCATGGACATATCTAGCTAATCAAGTGGGTTGGTAAATGTTTACGCTTGCGCCCCTGTATCGGTTGTCCGACCAGGATTCGAACCTGGAATCTTCTGGACCAAAACCAGACGTGTTGCCGTTACACTATCGGACAATACATGCGGGAGTACGGTAAAGCTAGCCTGAATTGCAGAAAACTAAAAACACAGGGGGCTTGTGCCGCACACAACGCAGGTAACTTTAGGATAGGGAGACTACTCTTCTCAACTTATGCATCGCATCCAACAACTAGCTCAGCAAACGGTTGTATATGGCATCAGCACGATGGCAGGCCGGCTGCTGCACTACCTGCTGGTGGTGGCATATACGAGTGTCTTTCTGCCCGAAACCTATGGCTTGATTACCGAATTTTATGCCTATGCTGCCTTCTTCAATATCGTCTACACCTATGGACTAGAAACCAGCTATTTCCGGTTTGCTACCCAGGGCCAGGCGTCGCATATCTTCAGCCTCACAGTCAGCACCCTGTGCTTCACAAGCCTGATCTTCTCGGGCATACTCGCCTACCTGGCCACCCCGCTAATAGACTGCCTGGGCTATACCGGCTGCGAACGCTATGTGTATTACCTAGCGGTCATATTGGCTACCGATACTTGGTTAGCTATCCCACTAGCACGGCTGCGCTTACAAAAACGCGTAAGCTCCTTTGTAGCCATCAAGCTATGGCATATCGGCCTCACCCTGGCCCTGAACCTCGGCTGGCTGTATATCCTACCCGCCATGGGACAAGTAGGTGGGCCCGCCCGGTTGCAGCCTAGTCTGGCGTACCTACCTACCGCTACGCCGCGTGTGGATTACGTATTTCTGGCGAATGCCATCGCCAACGTAGCTACCCTGCCGCTACTCGTCAAGTCGTTTGGACAGGTGCGGTGGCAACTATCCTGGCAGCAGCTCCGGCCCATGCTGACCTACGCCTTTCCCCTACTACTCATGGGCTTAGCGGGCACGGCCAATGAGGTCTTATCTAGGGCCTTGCTCAGGCATTGGCTACCGGCCCATTTGTATGCAGATCAAACCCTGGAAACCGTGGTAGGTATATTCGGGGCCTGCTACAAGCTCTCCATCTTCATGTCACTAGGCGTGCAAGCTTTTCGGTATGCAGCAGAGCCCCTCTTCTTTCTGCAAGCCCGCGACAAACAGGCCCCTGCCCTTTTCAGCCACATCATGCACGCTTTCATCTTATGCACTTGCTTTCTACTGCTGGCCGTCACCCTCAATCTAGATATGCTGGCCCAGCTGTTGCTACGCAACCCCACGTACAGGAGCGGTATCGATATTGTCCCCTATCTGTTACTGGCCTATTTGTGGCTGGGGGTATATTACAATTTATCTGTCGGGTACAAACTAGCTGACAAAACCTACCTGGGGGCTTGCATAGCTGGCATAGGCCTTGCAGTAACCTGGCTGATCAACCTGTGGGGCGTACCCCGGCTGGGCTATTGGGGCAGTGTATGGGCTACCTTAGGTAGCTACTTAACCATGAGTAGCTTGGCCTACTATTGGGGGCAAAAGCACTATCCGATACCCTACCGGGTAGCTCGCGAGCTGGGCTATATAGCGGGCGCATGGGGGCTAGCCTTGCTGTTTCGAAGCCTGCGGCACGCACTCGGGCCCTTCCTGGTGCCCATCAATATTATACTTATCTTGGCCTTCGTGCAGTTGTGGCGTCAGTGTATGCGTAGCTATTCGGCGTGGGCTGTAACCTAAAATCTAGGATTACAAACATGATCATAAAGTGTATAAGAAGATAACTTCCCTAGGATCTTCCAGAAAATAATTTTACATATTTGTTATATGCCACTATATTGTACCCAATAAGTGGACACACGGCTCCAGAGGAGCGCTTTTACATTCGATCTATGGCTAAAAACACAAAAAAATCAATCTTCATTTGGCTGGCACTACTAGGTTTAGCAGGTTGCCATTGTACACATCAGCGGGTGCATCTGTCGGCTTCGCCTTTAGATACCCAGAGCATCCCCGAACTTGCTCTACAGGGGCTTACAGACCAAATGCAAGCCTTGCAAAATCACTTCTACGACTGCTCAACCGCCTGCCATACACAGGCTGCCTTCATGATGTGCGAGCTCAAGCAAGAAATGCAGGACCTGCAGTTAGCTGTACACACTACCCAACAGGGGCTCGAGGCTGAGCGCACTGTGCTAGAAAAAAGCAGGCTAGAGATACAGACGCAGCTAGCTGCCTTGGTAGCCCAAGCTGAGCAGCAAGCAGCCCGTACTGCCCAGCCCATGGACGCAGTGCAAACACCTGCCTCCGCGGCCCACATCACGGAGTTGCACGAGCAGCTAGGGGCTACCCTGAGGCAAGAGCGTGAAAAACATGCGCATCACTTGCAGCAACTCACGGATCAAGTGGCCTACCTGCAGCGTCAGGTCGAGGGGTTATCAGCCCCGCGGGATACGGAGCTCACCACGCAACTGCATGCGCTGGCGGGCCAGGTACAGCAATGGGCATCCCATATGCGCGTCGTAGGGGATGAGATCGGTACCCGTTGCCAACAGGCTGTCCATGAGAGCATGACAGCCCTGGGCCCAAAAATAGGCCAGCTATTGGCCCAGCAGACTGAAGCCCTGAAGCGGTCCTCAGCACATGACCTACAGGGTGTACAAAAGCAACTCGCCCAAATCAGTGCAGAGCTGCGTGATATAACGGGCCAGCTCCAGCGTGATCCCAGTGAAGCCTCGGATAAAGAAAATAGATGGCCTGACCCATACATGACGCCGACTACCCCGCCCCTACAAGAGCTAAATAGCGCAGGTAGCAGCCCAACCAGCTCTCAGAAAAGAGAGCAATACACCGCCACCATGTCCAGCCTTCAGCATAAAAACAACATACTGCAGGGACGGATACAGCAACTGGTGCAGAAAAATGAGGAGCTTAAGCGCTCCCTACGCCTGGCCCGAAGCCAGGGAGGTAGCTAGGTGGGTACAGCCTGAGCAGCTATCCTAGAGCATGTAGCGTACAGCACCCACTTGGCAATACGCGTAATTTAAGTATTTTTGTAGCCAATGTCTCGGCTAGCTCGGTAGCCAAATATATGCACATAACAAGAGAAGAAAAGGAGCAGCTTTTTCAGACCCACAGCATACAGCAGTCTGTACAAGATACAGGCTCTTCAGAGTCTCAGATTGCCCTAGCTACCCACAGAATCAGACATATTACCGCCCACCTCAAATCGCACAAGAAAGATAAAGCGGCTAGGTTGGGCCTTATAAAGTTAGTCGGTAAGCGCAAACGGCAGCTGAGCTATCTGCAACAGCAAGATCTAGGAAGATACAGGCGTATTATAACCAGCCTTGGACTACGCAAGTAGCCTCCTTAAAAAGGTGGTGCAACGTCCCCTATATGCCTTTCTTGGGTGCCTGGAGAGCGGCGCTTGTGTGTTCTATCTATTGCCTAACATGCATTTTGTACACTGAAGATGCAGTGGCCAAGCCCTACTGCCTCATAGACCTATATATATATGCTTAGAGAACCCATATCGAGAACCATAACCCTAGCTGACCAGCGTACCATTACCATAGAAACCGGCAAATTAGCCAGGCATGCCGATGGAGCCGTTGTCGTCAGTATGGGCGATATGATGCTATTGGCTACTGTCGTAGCTGGCGAAGAAGTTGCCACACCGCAATTTCTACCGCTTTATGTAGAATATCAAGAGAAATTTGCAGCAGCGGGGAAGATACCCGGCAGCTTCTTGCGCAGAGAAGGGAGGCTAGGTGATCATGAAATCTTAGTATCTCGCATTGTGGACCGGGCGCTTAGGCCACTTTTCCCAGAGGAATACCACGCAGAGGTGCAGATCAATATCTTCTTGATCTCTGCAGATCCCGAAGTGCTGCCCGACGCCTTGGTAGGCTTGGCAGCTTCCGCAGCTTTGGCCGTTTCGCCTACACCGCTGCAAACCTACATATCTACAGTACGTGTGGCGCGTATAGCCGGCAAGCTGGTTATCAATCCGCCGCAGTCTGCTTTGGACCAAGCCGATATAGATCTGATTGTTGCTGCCAGTGCAGAGAACATCATCATGGTAGAGGGCGAGATGCAGGAAGTACAAGAGGCAGAGATGCTATCCGCCATTCAGTTTGCGCACGAGGCCATCAAGCAGCAGTGTCAGATACAGCAAGAGCTGGCGGAGGCTGTGGGGCAACCTGTAAAAGGCTCTGTGGTAACGGCCGCACCTCAAGACAATGCGCTTCGGGAAGCCCTGTTTACAAACCTGTACGACAAGATTTACCAAGTAGCTGCAGCAGGCAGCCAGAGTAAGAAGCAGTTTCAAGAGGCCCTAGCCAACATCAAACAAGCGTATGTAGAGAACCTAACTGCCGAAGATCCGGTGGACGAAGCTCTGCTGCGTAAGTACTTTCAAGAAGTGAAAAAGAAAGCCATGCGCGACCTGGCCTTACACACCGGTACACGCATAGATGGTAGGAAACTAGACGAAGTCAGGCCCATTCATATAGAAGCTGACTACTTGCCAGCTGCCCACGGCTCTGCCCTTTTCACGCGGGGAGAAACGCAATCACTCACCACAGTAACCCTCGGCACCAAACTGGATGAGCAGCTCATAGATCGGGTGATGATCAACGGATACAATCGCTTTATGCTGCACTACAACTTCCCTGGATTTTCTACGGGAGAAGTCAAGGTGAATCGTGGACCCGCTAGGCGAGAAATTGGGCATGGGCATTTGGCCATGCGTGCCCTCAAGCAGGTGCTGCCGCCAGATACAGAAAATCCGTATACCATCCGCATCGTGTCGGACATTCTCGAGTCGAATGGCTCCTCTTCGATGGCCACGGTATGTGCCGGCTCCCTGGCACTCATGGATACCGGTGTGCCAGTCAAGGCCGCTGTAGCCGGCATTGCCATGGGGCTCATTATGGATGCAGACACTGGCAAGCATGCCATTCTATCCGATATCCTAGGCGATGAAGATGCCATAGGCGACATGGACTTCAAGGTAGCGGGTACAGCACGTGGGGTCACAGCCTGCCAAATGGACATCAAAGTAGCAGGGCTATCTTATACGATCCTAGAAAAAGCCTTACAACAGTCCAGAGCTGGGAGATTACACATTCTCTCTGTGATGGACAAAGCTTTAGCTCAACCCAGGGATAGCTACAAGACACATGCTCCTCGCTTCAGCACATTGCGCATTCCGAAAGATATGATTGGCGCCGTTATAGGCCCCAGTGGCAAGGTAATACAAGAAATGCAACGCGAGACAGGGGCTACCATTATTGTGGAGGAGATCGATGCTGAGGGCGTGATCAAGCTTTTTGCACCGGATCAGGCCAGCATTCAGCAAGCTGAGCAGCGGATCAAAGCGATTACTGCCCAGCCCGTTGTGGGCGAGGTATACGTAGGCAAGGTCAAATCGATTTTGCCTTTTGGGGCCTTTGTGGAGTTTATGCCGGGCAGAGAAGGCTTGCTCCACATATCTGAAGTGAAGCTAGAGCGCATAGCCGATCTGAGTCAAGTGCTAGAAATAGGCGAAATGATACAGATCAAGCTAACCGACATTGACCCCAAAACGGGCAAGTATCGGCTATCTCGCAAAGCCTTATTGCTAGAAGCTGCTGCCACAACGCCCAAATAGCAACGCGCTATAGCCGATGTGCATATCCCTAGCGTATGGGGTACGCGATCCATATTTCTATATAACTGACTAGCCAAGTTCATGCGACAACTTAAGATTAGCAAGCAAATTACCAATCGGGAGAGCCAATCCCTAGACAAGTACTTGCAAGAGATAGGCAAAGTAGACCTGATAACAGCTGGCGAAGAGGTAGAATTGGCCAAGCGAATCAAGGCGGGGGATAGCGTGGCGTTGGAGCGTCTGACCAAGGCCAACTTGCGGTTTGTAGTCTCCGTAGCCAAGCAATACCAAAACCAGGGGCTCGCACTCAGCGACCTCATCAATGAGGGTAATTTGGGGTTGGTAAAATCGGCACAGCGTTTTGACGAAACCCGGGGCTTCAAGTTCATTTCTTACGCTGTATGGTGGATTAGGCAATCTATCTTACAAGCTTTGGCTGAGCAATCTAGGATTGTACGGTTGCCTCTCAACCGGGTAGGCTCGCTCAACAAATTAGCGAGAACTTTTGCCCAGTTAGAGCAAAAATACAAGCGCGAACCTACCCATGAAGAGCTAGCAGAGGAGCTGACTGTAAGTACAGAGGAGGTTAGCGATACCATGAAAATATCAGGGCGTCATGTATCAGTAGATGCCCCCTTCGCACAAGGCGAAGAGAATAGCCTCTTGGACGTTTTAGAAAACGAAACAGAGGCCAGGCCTGACGAGAGCCTGATTATTGAATCCCTCTGCGAAGACATAGAAAAAGCCCTTTCTACGCTAACCAAGCGCGAGGCACAGATACTACGCTCTTGTTTTGGCCTACAAGGGCAGCCCGCCATGACGCTCGAAGAGATCGGCGACCGTTCTAAGCTAACCCGAGAGCGGGTACGTCAGATCAAAGAGAAGGCCATTAAGAAGCTCAGAAACGTGACAACCAGCAAGATGCTTAAACAGTATTTGGGATAAACGCCCATGGCCGAGCCGATATCAGTCGTCATCATTGGGTCAGGGCCCGCCGGATACACAGCTGCTATCTATGCTGCCAGGGCTGGGCTACGTACCCAGCTGTACGAGGGTATACAGCCAGGGGGCCAGCTTACCTACACCTCAACCGTAGAGAACTATCCGGGTTATGCCCAGGGGGTATCGGGGCCCCAAATGATGCTCGATTTTCGGCAACAGGCCGAACGATTTGGTACGCATATATGTGCGGCCAATGTCACGGAGGTAGATTTTTCAGTATATCCTTTTGTTGTAAAGGCTGATAGTCAGGACGAGGTATTGGCCAAGACCCTGATCATTGCTACGGGGGCCTCGGCCAAGTGGTTAGGGCTACCTGCAGAGCAGCGATTACAAGGGCGAGGAATTTCTTCTTGTGCCATATGCGATGGCTTTTTGTTCAAAGACCAAGATGTAGCCGTGGTGGGCGGAGGCGATACAGCCGCTGAGGAAGCAATCTATTTGGCCAATATGTGTACGCGCGTGCATGTATTCGTCCGTCGGGGGCAGATGCGGGCTTCAGCCATCATGCAACAGCGGGTCATGCAGAAGCCCAACATTCAGATGCACTGGCACACGGAAGTCGTGGACATACAGGGCAAAGAGGAAGTAGAAGGTGTGCAAGTCATAGACCGGCTAACACAAGTGCAGACCTACATTCCCATTCAGTGCCTGTTTGTAGCCGTTGGACACCAGCCCAACACATCTCTTTTTTCACCCCACATAGACCAAGACGCCCAGGGCTATATCCGCACGGTCCCGGGTAGCACCCAAACCAATCAGAAAGGTGTTTTCGCAGCGGGGGACGTGCAAGATCCCATTTACAGACAGGCAGTGACAGCTGCAGGTACGGGCTGTATGGCGGCTTTGGAAGCCGAACGATTCCTGGCGGCTACGGCAGGGTAAGGGCATGTACTAGACCCTGTACTTACTTTTATACCAAACCGCGTTGCCGCCCACGTAGCCTGCTGTTGTAGGCCATCGACTTAGCCGATACCTCTCTATACATGCTGATGCCGCACTTCGAAGACGTACCGCATCTGCTTATATACCCGCAGGTAGAAGCTGTATCTGCCTAGTGGCCATGAAAAAGCTACCTATCGGCATACAAAACCTAAGCGAGATCCTCGAGGAAGCCTATGTCTATATTGACAAAACTGGCTTTGCCCATCAGCTCATCGAAAATGGGAAACACTATTTCCTATCGCGCCCCAGGCGATTTGGGAAGTCGCTTTTCTTAGATACGCTAGCTGAGATATTCAAAGGTCACCAAGCGCTTTTTACCAACTGTGCCATCTACCACACCGATTATGCATGGATACCCTATCCGGTCGTGGCGATGAGCCTCTATAGCATACCTTGCCGTACACCCTTAGCATTTGCGGCCGGGCTCATCAGGGCTTTACAAAGGATAGCCTATGCACATGCCCTCACTGTGGAGGCTCCCACTGCCCAAGAGGGCTTAATGGCCCTGATTAGCCAGTTGTATGCCAAATATGACCAGCGGGTCGTCGTCTTGATAGACGAATACGATAAGCCGATCGTCACCAACCTGGATAACCCAGCCGTAGCCGATGCCAATCAAGAGCTGCTCCGGGAGTTCTTTGGGACGCTCAAGGACTTAGACAGCTATCTCAAATTTACCTTTACAACCGGTGTCAGTAAATTCTCGCAGGTTTCGCTTTTTACGGGGCCCAATAACATGGAAGATATTACCCTGGACCCTACCTATGCCACCCTACTCGGCTATACCGAAGCTGAGCTTACCCATACCCTAGGTGAGCACATACAGGCCCTAGCCCAGCATCGAGGTATGGGTATACCAGATGTTTTAGCAGAGCTTCGGGCCTGGTACAATGGGTACCGTTTCTCAGAGAAAGCTGTGCACGTTTACAATCCCTTTTCCACGCTGAAGTACATGAAAGCCCAAAAGCCCCAGAGCTACTGGTACGCTACAGGGACCCCAGCTTTCCTCATCCACAAGATTCAACAGTGCCCTACCACGACGACCGCTTTGGCCGGGAGCAGCGTCTCAGAAAGCGCATTGCGAGATGTCAGCAGTATTCAGGACATCGACCTACCTACGCTGATGTTCCAGACAGGTTACTTGACCATACAAGCCAGCACGTGGGATCTCGAGCTCGAAGAAATGGTGTACCGCCTTGATTTCCCCAATAAAGAAGTGCACAAAGCTTTCTTTCAGTCGCTCATACGCGACTTGGGGCAGCTTATGCCCCAAGAAATTACCAGGGCGGCTGCACAGCTTCGCAAAGACCTGACCGATTTGCATTTGGGCGCTTTTGTGGCAACGATCAACATCTACTTGGCCAAGATCCCATACACGTCGGTACCCAAGCCCAAGGAAGGTTTTTACCAAGCCATACTACTGCTTTGCCCAGAGCTATCCGGTCTCAAAACACAAGGCGAAGTACACACCAACCTAGGTCGCATTGATCTTGTTGTACAGCAGCCCCGGCGCACCTTTATTTTTGAGCTCAAGGTAGATAAGCCTGCCTCCGTGGCTTTAGATCAAATACAAACCAAGCGCTATCAAGAGCGCTACCTACAGGAAGGCAAGGAGATTGTGGCGGTAGCCATTAGCTTTAGCAGCACGTCACGGTGCATTGTAGCGTGGGCGGGCGGCTTGTATACAGCTGCGGGCCAGTTGGTGAAGCAGTTGTGTAACTGATGGGCACATACTACCTTTGCTGACGCGTATATAGCGCGCTTGCAGCGCCTATCCTATGCGTGGCATTTTGATATTTATCCCTAAGTCCTTTAGCATGTAACCATGGAAAAGTTTAAGACATTGTATACCGAATTGGTACATGGCATCCTAACCATTACGCTCAACGATCCGGAAGCAGGCAACGTGTTGAGTACGCAGAGTATTGCGGAATTACACACGGTCATACAGGCCATTTACGACGACCCTCAGATCCAATGCGCCATCATTATCGGAACGGGTGAAAAAGCCTTCAGCATAGGATCTGATGTAGAAGAAATGTGTAAGCTCAACGAGCTCAATGCTAGGAAGTTTGCTGAGAACGGGCAAGAGGCCTTTTCCCTGATTGAAAACAGTGCTAAGCCCATACTGGCTGCCGTTAACGGAGATGCCTTGGGGGGCGGTTGCGAATTGGCACTAGCCTGTCATCTGCGCATTGCTGTGGAGGGGGCTACGCTAGGTTTTCCAGCGGTGATGCGGGGTGTGATTCCCGGCTTTGGCGGTACGCAACGGCTAGCTTATCTGGTTGGGAAAAGCAGAGCCCTAGAGCTGTTGATGACCGGCAATGTCTTGACAGCGGCAGAAGCCAGCAACATAGGGTTGGTCAGCCATGTGGCGAGCTCCAGGCAGGCTATACTTGACAAGAGCCAGGAAATACTGCACAAGATTATGGCCAATGCACCGCTAGCAGTCGGGGCTTTGGTCAATTGTACAAACGCGGCCTACAACCCTCATGAAGATGGTTACCAAACCGAGGCGAATGCGTTTGCCAACTGCTGCAAGTCAGAGGATTTTCACGAGGGCATAGCCGCTTTATTGGCTACGCGCAAGCCCAAATTTAGGGGGTTTTAGTCATATCTATGCAATTTACGGTAGAGACTGTACTTGTCGGAGGGTCTTTTCTCCTCTTTGTGAGCATATTAGCTAGCAAGTTCTCCAATAAGCTAGGCATTCCCACACTGCTTATCTTTTTAGCCATGGGGATGTTAGCCGGCTCAGATGGCTTGGGGGGCATTCAGTTTGAGAACCCCTACTTTGCAGAGGTATTGGGGGCCACCACCCTTACGCTGATTCTCTTTTCTGGGGGGCTGGATACCCCATACAGTCACATCAAGCCTATTTTGTGGCATGGCGTTGGGCTATCTACCATAGGTGTATTGGTAACGGCTTTTAGCATCGGGTATTTTATCTACCTGGTCACTGACTTTAGCCTTACAGAAGGCCTCCTAGTAGGCTCTATTGTTTCTTCTACGGATGCGGCCGCCGTATTTTCCATCCTACGCTCCAAGAATCTACATCTCAAGTCCCATTTAGGGCCCACGCTAGAGCTAGAGTCAGGCAGTAATGATGCCATGGCTTATTTTCTGATGACCTTTTTCACACAGCTATTGACGCAGGATTCCGAGGGGGGGATACTGGCTATCATACCCCGTTTTTTTCAGGAGATGTTCATTGGGGGTGTATTTGGCCTGATAGCAGGTCAACTCATGATGTTTATCGTCAATAAAGTTCAGCTAGCTTATGAGGCACTTTACCCGGGGCTAACGTTGGCCATGATTCTATTTACCTATTCCATTACCAACTCGGTGCATGGGAGTGGCTTCTTAGCTGTATACATAACCGGCATTGTGCTCGGCAGTCAAAATTTCATACATAAAAAGAGTCTCATGCGGTTTTACGAGGGGATTTCTTGGCTGATGCAAGCCGTCATGTTCATTGTACTAGGCCTACTCGTTTTCCCGCACAAGCTCGTACCCATTATCGGTATCGGGCTACTTATCTCTGGGTTTGTCATGTTTGTGGCGCGGCCCATTAGCGTTTTTATCGCTTTAGCTTTTACACGCGTAACTTCTCAAGCCAAGATCTTCCTATCCTGGGTAGGGCTTCGGGGGGCGGTACCGATCATATTTGCCATTCATCCTTTGTTAGCTGGCGTACCCAAGGCAGATCAGATTTTTCACATCGTGTTCTTTATTGTGTTCACCTCTGTGTTGCTACAAGGCACCACTTTATATCCTCTAGCCCAGTGGTTGGGCCTTGAGGAGGCAGCTCCCAAACCTGCACACAGGCCTATGATTTTGGGGCAAGATATCAAGAGTGAGTTATTGGAGCTAACCGTACCCGCGCATGCCATAGCTGTTGGTCAAAAAATTGTGGGGCTAGGTTTTCCCAAGGGGGCGTTGATCGTACTAATCCAGCGACAGAAGACTTATCTGACACCGCGTGGAGATACAGAGATCGCATCTGGGGACAAGTTAATGATCATGATGGATAATAAGGAAGATATACAGTCGGTGAGGGATGCGTTAGGTATCAATTGATAACGCAAGGGGTTGTCCTAGATAACACGAAGATACAGTGAGAACGGATTTCCCCTACGATAAGGGGAATATCTTGGCAATGTGATGAG
>JBCBRR010000010.1:0-19040 GCA_039819605.1 Bacteroidota bacterium
CTAAGCCCCCCCTCAACTACCTAACCTCGCCTACCCCTATACCCTAAACCTCCCCTACACCCTCCTCATCCCCATCCTCTCCTCCAAATATGCCACAATCTCCGGACGGCCTCTATAATCTGCCCATTGAATCGGCATCCAACCCCCAAAGTCAAGCGTGTCTAAACGTGCCCCAATTTCAGCAAGAAATTGCACTACCTCTAAATGGCCATACATGGCAGCCGCACACAGCGGCGTCGTGTTGGTATTGTTGGCAGCCTCTATATCGGCTCCCTGTGCCTGCAAATAGCGCACAACCCCCATATGCCCACCCAAGGATGCAATGTACAAAGGTGTCACCCCATCTTGGCTCACGGCATCTACCTGGGCTCCTACCGCCACCAAATACTCCGCAATCTCCAAATGACCCATAAGTGCCGCACTGTGCAAAGGCGTCCAATCCTTGTGCGTAACCGCCTGTATTAGCCCAGGCTGCGCCTCACATAGGTATTGCACAATATGCAGATGCCCATGCTCGGCCGCTAAGTGCAGGTGTGTCCAACCCTCGATATCATGAGCGGCTACAGCCACCTTTTTCGCCAGAACCTGCTGCGCAGTTTTAGCTGTGTCCGCGTCTTGGAGTGCCGTTTCTACAAGGAGCATGGCTTCCTCTAAACGCATACCCCCGCTTAGCATCCCTAAAGACTTGACGGCAGCGATTCGGACATTTTTGATAGAATCCCGTAATCCCATTAGTATGATCGGCCCCGTTTGGTCAAAGAGCATGTCCTTCCCCAAGATGGATAAGGTGTAATACAAAGCCTCCCGAATACCCCAATAGGTATCCCTACAGCCTCGCTCTAAGAGGGGGCAGACTTGCGTATGAGGCGCCCCTTTTCCTAAGGTGGATAGCTTGTTTATGGCTGCGTAACGTACCCGCCAGTCGTTGTTTTGCAAAACCTTGTCCAATAATGTCGCTACTGCTTCGAAAGGCAGATCACTGGCTGAGTCTGATAAGATGCTGTAAGCCGTCTGACGCACATGGCGATTCTCGTCTTGCAAGGCCTTTTGTAAAAGGGGCGCGATCCTCGCGAAGGGCAGATTTTCAGCTATCCGAGCCAAGAGCTGGATGGCCGCATGGCGGACCTCTAAACTGCTGTCTGATAAACCCGCTCCTATGTCTACCAACTGGTCGATAGAAATGGTTGGTAAATCGTGGCTCAGGTCCTCTCGGTAAGGTGAAGGGGTGCGGGTGCCCCCTGGAGGCGTTTCGCTGAACCTACTTATCTGCATATCAAGCGCTTGTAGCTCGTTAATCAGCATCTGTATGGGCTGCTGCACAGAGCAGCTTGCCCGCATCGATACTCTTTCAGCCCTGTATGTTTTCTCCTCTACCTGGGGTATGTTCACCTGGCAGCTCTGTAAAAAGAGTAAGATGGGGCCCATAAACCCTAAAATTTGTCGTTGTTGTCTGTTCATAATTCGTATAATTTGCTTAGATACTTGCTGTCTGCGCAAGCCTTTTTCTGACTCATAAAACCTTTTTGAAGCACGCAAGTATAGCTCAGGGGGTACAATTTCCAACCTTTTGATATTCTTACCCTATTTTTGTTTCCTAAGTACCAATTGGGTGGCGGTAAAAGGTCGCTCAGTTTGTCACGTAAAAGGTTTGGGGAGATGCCAGAGCGGCCAATTGGGGCGGACTGTAAATCCGTTGCTGTATAGCTTCGAAGGTTCGAATCCTTCTCTCCCCACCCTTACCGGCTAGAGACCTGAAGGTATCCGGGCAAATGGGCCTATAAGCCTACCAAGAGGATACCCAACCCGTTGCGGGAGTAGCTCAGTAGGTAGAGCGACAGCCTTCCAAGCTGTAGGTCGCGAGTTCGAGGCTCGTCTCCCGCTCTGCAACCGGCCGATGTAGCTCAGTGGTAGAGTACTTCCTTGGTAAGGAAGGGGTCACGGGTTCAAATCCCGTCATTGGCTCCGTCATTTACAACCTCGCTGGCTGTGGCCGATTTGCGCAGTTGCATATCTTGTGCTATATTCGCAGCTGAAACTGAAGAAAAAAATACAAACAATAAACCATGGCAAAAGAAGTTTTTGATCGCTCCAAACCACACATTAATATAGGTACCATCGGCCACGTTGACCACGGCAAGACCACCCTGACTGCCGCCATAACGTCTGTACTGTCCCAAAAGGGATTAGCCCAAAAGAGAGAATTTAGTAGCATAGACAATGCACCCGAAGAGCGGGATCGGGGTATCACCATCAACACCGCCCATATCGAATACCAAACCGATAAAAGACACTACGCACACGTAGATTGCCCTGGTCACGCAGACTACGTCAAGAATATGATTACAGGCGCTGCCCAAATGGATGGAGCTATCCTGGTGGTAGCCGCTACCGATGGGCCTATGCCGCAAACCCGAGAGCATATTCTGCTCGCATCGCAGGTAGGGGTGCCTAACTTGGTGGTATTCCTCAACAAAGTGGATGCAGTGGATGACCCTGAACTGGTGGATCTGGTCGAAGAAGAAGTGCGCGATCTGCTCAAATCCTACAAATTTGACGGCGATAATACACCCGTCATACGTGGCTCAGCGCTAGGCGCGCTCAACGGCGAACCCCAATGGGTAGAGAAAGTAAGCGAGCTCATGCAGCAAGTGGACGAATATATTCCGCAACCTGAGCGGCTCATTGACCTGCCCTTCTTGATGCCTGTCGAAGATACCATGACCATCACAGGCCGAGGTACAGTAGCTACAGGTAGAATAGAACGCGGCACCGTCAATACTGGAGATTCTGTCGAAATCGTGGGCATGGGTGCTAAAGGCTTGACCTCTACCGTGACCGGCGTAGAGATGTTTAGAAAGACATTGAATAGGGGCGAAGCCGGTGATAACGTAGGGTTGTTGCTGAGGGGTATCGATAAAGATAAAATCCACCGGGGCATGGTTATATGTAAGCCAGGCTCTGTGAAACCCCACCGTAAATTCAAAGCCGAAGTATACGTACTTTCCAAAAACGAGGGCGGCCGTCACACACCTTTCTTTAATAAGTACAGACCCCAATTTTACTTCAGAACCACCGATGTGACCGGCGAAGTCAAACTGGCCGAAAAACAAATGGTGATGCCTGGTGACAATGTGACCCTGGAGGCAGAGCTCATGAATGAGATAGCTGCTGAGAAAGGATTGAGATTTGCGGTTCGAGAAGGTGGCAAAACCGTTGGTGCGGGTCAAATTACCGAGATCATCGAATAGCCCAGTTGAATACGCTTAGGGTCAGTTGTACGCATGGCCACATTTCTGTATGCTGGTAAACCTAGTTTAACAGAGCTTACGGGTGTAGCTCAACTGGCAGAGTAGTGGTCTCCAAAACCATTGGATGGGAGTTCGAATCTCTCCACCCGTGCAAGCCATACCATGGAAAATATTAAGCTGTTTGTCACAGAATCTGTACGAGAAATTCTACATAAAGTCACTTGGCCTACCTACGAAGCGCTGCAGCGCAACTCTGCCCTGGTACTCATTGCCTCTTTTGTATTTGCCGTTGTTATCGGCCTCATAGATATGGCGTTCAGAAATTTAGTAGGTTGGGTCTACAGCACCTAAAGCCTGTCGATAGACCCTGATTATATGGATGTAGCGAGTAAGTGGTATGCCCTCAAGGTGATCAATGGGCAAGAAAAAGCCATTAAGAAAAACTTTGAGACAGAGCTAGAAAGGCAGTCCCTGCGGGATTATGTCACCCAGGTCCTCGTGCCTTCACAGCAAGTGTATCAGATTCGGGATGGAAAGAAACAGGTGAAAGAGCGTAGCTTCTTTCCAGGCTATATACTCGTATGTGCAGACCTGTCCAATAAACGCGTTATGCACGTGCTGCGCGACATTCCCAACGTACTGGGCTTTTTAGGATCTAGGTCTTGGGGCAATAATCAGCCCCCTGTACCCCTCAGAGAAAAAGAGGTGGAAAAGATATTAGCCCGACTAGATGAATCCGGAAGCGCTGCCGTAAGCCTAGAGAAGCTATTTGTGGTTGGTGAAATGGTCAAAATCATCGACGGACCTTTCGGTGGATTTTCAGGCAGTATCCAGGAGATATTCGATGAGCGTAAGAAACTGAATGTCACAGTCAAAATCTTTGATCGAGATACGCCCATCGAGCTGAGCTACACCCAGGTGGAGAGAGCCTTGTAGGGCCTAATCTCCCCATTGTATATGTCCTAGGCCCCATATCTATACGTATGCCCAAAGCCATTAAAGAATACCTAAAAATACAAGTCAAAGGCGGTGAAGCGAAGCCTGCACCTCCTATAGGCCCTGCATTGGGTAGCAAGGGTCTGAACATCATGGAGTTCTGTAAGCGGTTCAATGCCGAGACGCAGGATAAGCCTGGCGAAGTGCTGCCCGTGGTCATTACGATCTACCAGGATAAGTCCTTTGACTTTATTATCAAAAACCCACCCGTAGCGGCGGGCATCATGAAAAAAACAGAAATTAAGAAAGGCTCTCCAGAACCTAATCGCAAAAAAGTAGCTACGCTAAGCTGGGAAGACGTGCAAGAGATCGCTACCCGCAAGATGCCTGATCTGAATACCCTAGACCTAGCTGCTGCCATGAAAATGGTAGCGGGCACAGCTAGGAGCATGGGCGTGACTGTCCAAGGAGAAATGCCTCTCCCTCATTAGCACGCGTTACATGGCTACACTGACTAAAAAACAAAAACAAGCGCTGGGGACGCACGACCTTAAGAAGTCCTATGCCTTAGCAGAAGCTATCACGCTCGTTAAGCAGCTAACCTATACCACCTTTGACGCCTCGGTAGATTTGGCCGTGCGGCTCGGTGTAGATCCTAAAAAAGCCGATCAAATGGTTAGGGGTACGGTGATATTGCCCCATGGGACTGGTAAGCAGCGTACCATTCTCGTCCTCTGTACCCCCGACAAAGAAGCAGAAGCCCGAGAGGCAGGGGCTGACCACGTAGGGCTAGAAGATTACCTGAAAAAAATAGAAGCCGGCTGGACAGATGTAGACGTAATCATTACGGTCCCCAGCGTCATGGCCCAAGTCGGCAAGCTCGGCAAGATCTTAGGCCCCAGGGGCTTGATGCCCAATCCGAAAACGGGCACCGTGACAGCCGAAGTAGCCAAGGCCGTACAAGCCGTGAAAGCCGGTAAGATAGACTTTAAAGTAGATAAGTTTGGCATTGTGCACAGCAGCATAGGTAGGGTATCCTTTTCAGATGAGCAGCTGAAAGACAACGCGCAAGAGCTTATGCGCACCTTGCTCAAGCTCAAGCCAGCTTCTGCCAAAGGCAATTACCTGCTGCACATGAGCTTGTCGAGTACCATGAGTAAAGCCGTTTTGGTAGATAAAAACAGTGCGTCTGTACGCTAACCCATCATGACCCGCCTAGAGAAAAGTAAGATCATTGCCCAGCTAGCTAATCATTTCAAAACACATGATTACTTCTACATCATAGATCCGAGTGGTCTCTCTGCAGAAGAGGCCAATAGCTTTAGGAGAAAGTGTGATCAGTCAGGTATTGTCTACCAAGTGGCTAAAAACACGCTGATCGCCAAGGCCCTGCTAGCTACCCTAGGTGAGGAAAAAGCTACCACTTATACCCCCCTGACCGATACGGCCCTGAAAGGACCTTCAGGCATCCTGTTTGGCAAAGAAGCCGGCAGCGTGCCCGCCAAATTACTCCAAGCCTTTAAGAAACAGACGAAGCTTCCTAAGCCTGTACTCAAAGCAGCCTCCGTTGACGATGCCCTATTTATCGGGCCCACGCATCTGGAAACGTTGAGTAAACTCAAATCGAAAGCTGAGCTGATGGCTGACCTTGTAGCTATGCTACAATCACCCATGACGCGCGTCATAACGGCCCTGCAAAGTGGGCAGCACCAGCTAGCCGGCATTGTCAAAACTTTGGCAGACCCAGCCACTGAAAAGCACTGAGGCCTGGGTATATGTTAATCAATCACTAAATTTGTACTTGCGAAAAATGGAAAACCTAAAACAATTTGCAGAACAGCTGGTTAATCTCAGCGTAAAAGAAGTTAGTCAACTCGCCACCATCTTGAAGGAAGAGCATGGCATAGAGCCTGCTGTATCCGCAGCCCCTGTAGTGGTGGCAGGCGCCTCCGAAGGAGCAGCTGTAGAAGCCCCTGAAGAGAAAACCGCTTTTGATGTTATCCTCAAAGCTGCAGGCCCCACCAAGCTGCCTGTCGTCAAACTGGTCAAAGAGCTGACAGGTCTAGGAATCAAAGAGGCTAAGGAATTGGTAGATGCTGCTCCTAAGCCTATTAAAGAAGGCCTACCTAAGGAAGAGGCCGAATCTGTCAAATCTAGGCTCGAAACAGCCGGAGCTGAAGTAGAACTCAAGTAAACATAAACCTCCCTGTAGGGAAGCTAAGTGGTATGCTGTGTCCGCTATAAGCTGCCCCTGCAGGGTATATCTACCCATATTGAAGAGCAGTCTGTCTACATGTCCTAGACTTTGTACACAGCAACAACCGCTAACGTCTTGATAAACAAAGCACAATCCGATAGGAATAGGTTCAGCTTTCACTCTGTAGAGCCTGTTCTAGACTATCCAGACTTTCTGGACATACAACTTAAGTCATTTCAAGATTTTTTTCAGTGGGATGTATCGCCTGAGAAAAAAACAGAAGGCGGGTTGTATAAAGTCTTCAAACATAATTTCCCCATAGAAGATATCCGGGGGCACTTTTCACTAGAATTCATCGACTACACGCTGGCACCGCCCAAGTACCTCCCTGACGAGTGTATCGAGCGCGGCGTAACCTACTCCGTACCCCTCAAAGCGAAACTACGCCTGGTACGCCACGATAACAAAGACGAAGAGTTCGAGACAATCGAGCAAGAGGTCTTCCTGGGCAATATCCCCTACATGACTTCCAAAGGTTCCTTCATTATCAATGGGGCAGAGCGCGTTGTAGTTTCCCAAATTCACAAATCCCCCGGCGTATTCTTTGCGCAAAGCAAACATACCAGCGGGGCCAAGCTCTACTCAGCTCGAATCATCCCCTTCAAAGGGGCCTGGATCGAGTTCGCAACGGATGTGAATAACATCATGTATGCCTACATCGATCGCAAAAAGAAATTCCCCATTACCACGCTGCTGCGCGCCATTGGGTATAGTACTGATAAAGATATCCTAGCTGTTTTCGAATTATCAGAAGAGATTGAGGCTACGCCGGAAGTACTTCAGCAGCATATGGGGCGCAAATTGGCCATACGTGTGCTGAGGACCTGGACAGAAGATTTTGTAGATGAAGATACGGGCGAAGTGGTCGACCTAGAGCGGAGCGAAGTGCTGCTAGAGGACGATACAGTCCTCGACGAAGCGTCCATCCAGGTGATCCAAGAGTCTCAAGTAACCTCTGTGGTACTGCACAGACAAGACATCCACACCGCTGACTACGAGATTATCTACAATACGCTCCGCAAAGACAGCGCTAACTCGGAGAAAGAAGCGGTTGAGCAGATCTATCGCCAGTTGCGCAGTACAGAGGCCCCTGACGAAGTAACCGCCCGCGAGGCCATTCAGAGCCTATTCTTCAGCAACAAACGCTACAACTTGGGCGAGGTAGGTCGCTACAAGATCAACACCAAATTAGGCACGCGCATAGCTACCGATGCCAGCGTACTCACACGAGAAGACCTGGTGCAGATTGTGAAGTATCTCCTGGGCCTAATCAACGCGAAAGCTGTAGTAGACGATATAGACCACTTGAGCAACCGGAGGATCCGAACCGTGGGTGAGCAACTCTACGCACAGTTCGAAGTAGGCCTATCCCGCATGGCCCGGACCATTCGGGAGCGGATGCACGTGCGGGATAACGAAGATTTTAAACCGGTTGACCTGGTAAATGCCCGGACTCTCTCGTCCGTTATCAATGCCTTCTTCGGTACCAACCCGCTCTCCCAATTCATGGATCAGGTCAATCCATTGGCAGAGATTACGCACAAACGGAGAATATCCGCCCTAGGGCCTGGAGGTCTATCCAGAGACCGAGCCGGCTTTGAGATACGAGACATTCACTACACGCATTACGGACGTGTATGTACTGTAGAGACACCCGAAGGGCCCAACATCGGTCTCATTTCTTCGCTAGCCATCCACGCCCGCGTAAACCGCATGGGCTTTCTAGAAACCCCCTATCGGAGCGTCAAAGATGGTCTTTTAGATCCCAAAGGCTCCATAGACTACCTGACCGCAGAACAAGAAGACAAGCATAACATAGCCCAGTTTGGGGCCAAGACAGATGCACAAGGCAAATTCCTAGATCAGAAGATACGGGCTAGGCTATCCGGTGACTTCCCGATGGCCAATGCAGAAGACATCACCTACATGGATGTGGCACCCAATCAGATTGTTTCTGTAGCTGCTTCACTCATTCCATTCCTCGAGCACAACGATGCCAGCCGTGCCTTGATGGGGTCTAACATGCAACGCCAGGCTGTGCCGCTGATACGCCCCGAAGCGCCAATTGTAGGCACCGGTATTGAAGAGCGAGTAGCCCAAGACTTTCGGGGTCTGATTCGTGCTGAGAAAGATGGCGTTATCGAGTATGTAGATGCTAAAAAGATTGTGGTGCATTATATCCTATCCCCTGAAGAGCAGCTGACTACCTTCGATAAGCCCATTAAGACCTACACATTGCTCAAAATGCGCGGTACCAACCAGGGCACCTGCATGAACCTGCGGCCCATCGTGTACAAAGGGGAGTCTGTGAAGAAAGGCCAGGTGCTGTGCGAAGGCTATGCTACGCAAGCAGGAGAATTGGCCTTGGGCAACAACCTGAAAGTAGCCTTTATGTCTTGGCAGGGCTATAATTATGAAGATGCCATTGTCATTTCAGAGCGGGTGGTGCGCGACGACGTCTTCACCTCCATCCACATCGAGGAGTTTTCCCTAGAAGTACGAGATACCAAGCTTGGCGCCGAAGAGCTCACCCTAGATATCCCGAATGTCAGTGAAGAGGCCTTGAAGCATCTCGACAAAAATGGGATGGTATCCGTGGGTACGCATATTCAGGAAGGAGATATCCTGATTGGTAAGATCATTCCCAAGGGGGAGACAGATCCTACACCGGAAGAAAAGCTCTTGCGGGCCATCTTTGGCGAAAAGGCCGGCGAAGTGAAAGACGCTTCCCTAAAAGTGCCCCCCTCTACGCATGGCGTAGTCATCGACACCCAACTCTTTTCCAAGCCTACCGGTGACAAAAACTGGCGCACGAAAATGAAGAAACAGGTAGAAACGCTTAAGAAAACACATGCCACTACCCTAGCTCAGCTACGCCTCTCGATGATTGAAAAAATGGCCACAATCCTAGCAGGTAAAAAGTCCCAGGGCGTGTATCATCAGTTTGGGGATGTATTGGTAGGAGTGGGTAAGGAGTTCACCCATGAGCTGATCGAAAACAACCTATTCCCGCTACAGAACATCTATCGTGACGAATCCTACTACAGCGTGCCCGAAGAGACTAACCTGATCGAAGATGTCATCTTAGGCAACTGGACCGAATATGCCGAAGTCAATACCCTGGTATCAGATCTGGTCAAGAACTACAACAATAGGCGCAACTCCCTGATCGGCGACTTCAGAAGGCAGAAATTTCACCTCGAAGTCGGTGACGAGCTCCCTACCGGTATCTTGAAATTGGCCAAAGTGTACATAGCCAAAAAGCGGAAGCTACAGGCTGGGGACAAGATGGCAGGCAGGCACGGTAACAAGGGTATCGTATCGCGGGTAGTGCGCGAAGAAGACATGCCTTTCCTAGCCGATGGAACGCCGGTAGATATTGTACTCAGTCCGCTAGGATTGCCCTCCAGGATGAACCTAGGACAAATCTATGAGACGGTGCTCGGCTGGGCTGGGGAAAAGCTGGGTAAAAAATATGCCACTCCCATCTTTGACGGAGCCTCTATCGAGGATGTGACGCAAGAGTTAGCCGTGGCCAATCTGCCCGCCTTTGGCAAAGCCCAGCTCTATGACGGGCTCACTGGCGATAAATTTGACCAAGAAGTCACCGTAGGTGTCATCTACATGCTGAAACTGGACCACTTGGTAGACGATAAGATCCATGCCCGTTCTATCGGATCCTACTCACTTATTACGCAACAGCCGCTAGGGGGCCGATCGCAGTTTGGCGGGCAGCGCTTTGGAGAGATGGAAGTCTGGGCCCTGGAAGCCTTCGGTGTGCCGCATGTGCTACAAGAAATGCTCACGGTTAAGTCCGACGACGTTATTGGCCGCTCCAAGACCTACGAAGCTATTGTCAAAGGGCATAGCTTCCCCAAGCCAGACATTCCCGAGTCTTTCCATGTCCTCATGCACGAGCTGCGGGGGCTAGGGCTAGAAGTCACGCTCAAATAAACCAACCAGATCAACGCAACACGTATGCTAGCTAGAAAAACTACCCAGGTAAAACCTGGCTTTTCTGAAGTCATTATTAGCCTGGCCTCTCCAGAATTGATTTTAGAACGTTCTCGAGGAGAAGTGGTACAACCCGAGACCATCAACTACCGGACGTACAAGCCCGAAATGAAGGGCCTGTTTTGCGAGCGCATTTTTGGCCCTGTCAAAGACTGGGAGTGTCATTGCGGCAAATACAAACGCATCCGGTACAAAGGCATCGTATGCGACCGGTGCGGGGTAGAGGTTACAGAAAAGAGAGTCAGGCGTGAGCGCACAGGCCATATTGAGCTGGTGATACCCGTAGCCCATACGTGGTACTTCCGGTCCTTACCCAATAAGATCGGTCACCTGTTGGGGCTCTCTACCAAAAAGCTAGATCAGATCATTTATTATGAGCGCTATGTAGTGATCCAACCCGGTTGTAAAGCCGAAGAGGGCCTGGCCTATATGGACCTGCTCAGTGAAGAAGAGTATTTGGAAGTGATGGACCAACTTCCTCCCCAAAATGCCCTCCTAGATGACCAGGATCCGCAGAAGTTCGTGGCCAAGATGGGGGGAGAAGCCCTCAAGATATTGCTCCGCAACCTGGACTTGGACGAGCTATCGCTAGACTTGCGCAGCCAGATCGAAAGTGATACTTCGCAGCAGCGTCGTTTGGAAGCCCTCAAGCGGCTCAAGATTGTGGAAGGCTTTCGAGAAGCCAAAGGACATGTACCCAATAACCCCGAGTGGATGGTAATGCAGATCGTGCCTGTTATTCCACCTGATTTGCGGCCTTTAGTGCCGCTGGCGGGGGGCAGGTTTGCGAGCTCTGACTTGAATGAACTGTACAGAAGGGTCATCATCCGCAACAATCGGCTCAAGCGGCTGATGGATATCAAAGCCCCAGAAATCATCCTGCGCAATGAGAAGCGGATGCTGCAAGAAGCAGTAGACTCTCTATTTGATAATTCCAGAAAGATAAACGCCGTGCTCTCAGAAGGGGCCCGGGCCCTAAAGTCTTTCAGTGACGTCCTGAAAGGCAAACAGGGTCGGTTCCGGCAAAACTTGTTGGGCAAACGGGTAGATTACTCGGGCCGGTCGGTCATTGTCGTGGGGCCTGAGCTGAAGCTCTACGAGTGTGGCTTGCCCAAAGACATGGCGGCTGAGCTATTCAAACCCTTCATCATCCGCAGGCTGCTGGAGCGGGGGATTGTCCAGACTGTGAAAGCGGCCAAGAAAGTGGTCGAACAAAAAGGGCCAGTTGTCTGGGATATACTGGAGAACGTACTACAAGGGCATCCTGTCCTACTCAACCGGGCACCCACGTTGCACAGGTTGGGCATCCAAGCCTTTCAACCGAAGCTGATTGAGGGCAAAGCCATTCAGCTACACCCCCTCGTATGCGCTGCCTTCAACGCAGACTTTGACGGCGACCAAATGGCCGTCCACGTGCCGTTGAGCCACGAAGCCATTACAGAGGCGGCCCTGCTCATGCTGTCCTCACACAACATCCTGAACCCTGCCGACGGCACACCGGTGGCCGTACCTGCTAAGGACATGGTCTTGGGCTTGTACCACCTGACCAAAGGCAGAGAGAGTACGTCAGCCTATCCGGTCAAAGGCGAGGGAATGTGCTTCTACTCCCCCGAAGAGGTGATCATGGCCCTGGACACCGAAACCATCTCCATGCACGCCCACGTTAAGGTAAGGGTGAAGGTATGCGATACCGATGGTAAGCTCGTTTCGAAACTGGTCGATACCGTAGCCGGCCGCGTATTGTTTAACCAACACATTCCTGCGGAGCTGGGCTTTATCAATGAGCTACTTACGGGCAAGAAGCTACAGCACATCACGGCACAGCTCTACACACAAGTCGGTACTGTGCGGACTACACAGTTCTTAGACGAAGTGAAAAAACTAGGGTTCCAAATCGCCTACAAAGCCGGCATCAGCATCGCGCTAGACAGTGTTAAAATTCCGGAGGCGAAGCACGAACTCATCCAGCAGGCCAAACAAGAAGTGGCCACCATCTCGGACAATTACCTGATGGGGCTGATTACAGACAACGAGCGCTACAACCAGATCATCGACCTGTGGACCCGCGTCAATACCAAGATCACCGTTTCCCTCATGGAGATCTTAGAAAAAGATCAGCAAGGGTTTAACCCCGTCCACATGATGATGGCCTCTGGGGCCCGTGGATCCCGGGAGCAAGTACGTCAGTTGGGGGGCATGCGAGGGCTAATGGCCCGGCCGCAGGAAAGCTTGCGAGGTTCTGTCGGGGAAATTATAGAAAACCCCATCCTGGCCAACTTTAAAGAAGGCCTGGACGTCATCGAGTACTTTATCTCTACGCACGGGGCACGAAAAGGCCTCTCAGATACCGCCCTCAAAACAGCAGACGCCGGGTACCTAACCCGCCGGCTGGTGGATGTAGCCCAGGATGTCGTCGTTACTGAAACGGACTGTGGCACGTTGAAAGGCGTTGTCATGTCAACGTTGGTCAGTAAAGAAGAAGTGTCCGAGCCGCTATCCAAACGCATCCTAGGTCGGGTAGCCCTGCACCCCATATACGCTCCCCAGACGCAGGAGTTGATTGTGCCTGCAGGCAGTGCCATCACGGACGATATAGCCGCCCAGATTGAAGCGGCAGGCGTAGAACAAGTAGAAGTCAGATCTGTACTCACCTGCGAAACTCGGCAGGGCGTATGCAAACAATGCTATGGCAGGAACCTAGCCACCCACAAGCTCGTACAAATCGGGGAGGCGGTAGGCGTCATTGCTGCCCAGTCCATTGGAGAGCCCGGTACGCAGCTGACCATGCGAACCTTCCACGTAGGTGGCGCAGCCGCCCACGTGGCTGTCGAGTCCAAAATAGAGGCCAAAGCGTCCGGTATTGTAGCGTACGAAGACCTACACACCGTGACGACCAAGGATAATGACGGACACCCTTGCCAGGTAGTTATCGGCCGATCTTGTGAGGTGAAAATCATCAGCCCCACTACCCAGAAAGTTCTCATGCACCGGCACGTGCCTTACGGTGCCTACCTCCATGTACAAGACGGTGAAACGGTAGAAGCTGGCCGTGACCTATGTGCTTGGGATCCTTACAACGCTGTCATCTTGACGGCCATAGACGGCGAAGTACAGCTCCACGGCCTGCAAGAAGGGGTGACCTACAAAGAAGAGCAAGATGAGCAGACGAGCCATACAGAAAAAGTGATCATTGAATCCAAAGACAAGACCAAGCACCCCAACATTACCGTAACTGGTCCGTCAGGCGAATGTATTAACTACAACATCCCTGTCGAGGCCCATTTGATTGTCGAAGATGGCAGCCAGGTCAAGGCCGGTCAAATACTGGCCAAAATACCCAGAATGATCACGAAGTCCAGAGACATCACGGGAGGCCTACCGCGCGTTATCGAGCTCTTTGAAGCCAGAAACCCTTCCATTGCGGCCATTGTTAGCGAAATTGACGGCTCTGTGAGTTATGGGGCTATCAAGCGTGGCAACCGAGAAATATTCGTAGACTCCAAGTCAGGTATCCGCAAGAAGTACCTTGTACCGCTTTCCAAGCACATACTTGTCCAGAACAATGACTACATCAAGGCCGGTTACCCGCTCTCGGACGGGATCATATCCCCGAAAGATCTGCTAAGTATCAAGGGCCAGGGTGCTGTGCAGGATTATCTGATTCGGGAGCTACAGGCTGTATATCGGCTACAGGGGGTGAAGATCAATGACAAGCACATTGAGGTCATCATTAGACAGATGACCAACAAGGTTGAGATCGTAGACCCAGGTAGCTCCATGCTGTTACCCGGCCAGACCATCAATAAGTTTGACTTTAAGGATGAAAATCAGAAGCTGGCTGATCAAAAGGTCATTATCGATGCCGGTGACTCCACGACATGCAAGGTAGGCCAGCTCATCAAGGCCCGCCGCTTGTACGAAGAAAACGCGAACCTGAAAGCACAAGGCTTACAAACCATACAAGCCAAAGATGCAGAGCCAGCCATTGCGCGGGTGCGGCTACAAGGTGTAACACAGGCTTCCCTAGATACCAAGAGCTTTATCTCAGCGGCTTCCTTCCAAGACACCACGCGCGTGCTGAGCAGTGCTGCTGTACAAGGTAAGCGGGACCCGCTGGTAGGCTTGAAAGAGAACGCCATTGTGGGCCATTTGGTACCGACAGGTGCGGGTGTACGTCGCTATGACAAGCTTATGGTAAGCCTTGAAGCCGATTACCACCGGCTCATGTCAGCCCGAGAGACGGTGCCTGAGCAGCCGGCTATTCGAGAGGCCATCGGCGGCATGGCCTGATCTACCCCGCGCTTACTTCGCTGTGAAACGGGTGAAATAAGCTCCTGATTTTCATTCGTATAACGCTCCCCAAAGCTTCGGCAATGGTAGTGCCTGACATTTTAGAATGCCCTCGGGTTCTATCTGTAAATACGATGGGAATTTCCTGCAGCCGAAAGCCATACTTCCAAGCTAAAAACTTCATTTCTACCTGAAAGCCATATCCTGCAGATTGGATCTCATCCAGGTGTATGGCAGCCAGGACTTTCCGGCTATAGCAGTAAAACCCTGCTGTCGTGTCCATAATGGGCAGTCCTGTAATACAACGGGCAAACTGATTGGCCACGTAGGATAGCAGAATCCTGCGCATGGGCCAGCTAACCACGTTAATGCCCCGAACATAGCGCGAGCCAATCACCAAATCACAGGGAGTCTCCTTGGCGTAGGTATATAGCCTCAGTAAGTCATCGGGGTGGTGTGAAAAGTCCGCATCCATGGTCAGGATATAGCTATAATCCCGTTGTAAGGCCCACTTAAACCCATCGATATACGCAGCTCCTATACCTGGCGAGCCGGTCCTCGTCATCAGGTGTACACGCTTTGGATAACATGCTTGGCACTTGGCTACTTGGCTACTGGTGCCATCTGGGGATGCATCATCCACGACCAGGATGTGGAAGGGTATGCTGAGCGCCAGAATCGCGTCGATGAGTAAGGTGATGTTCTCCTTTTCGTTATACGTGGGGATGATCACTACCGCATCCGTATCCAGTGTACTAGGCGCCTGATGGCCTGTAGAAACAGGGGGGGTGTTAACTCCTTGAAACTTCGTTTTGTTATATAGCTCGCCCAGTGGTACTTTTGCGCTTAACGTCTTTTTTATAATCATATACGCTATATGGACCTATTTTTCTTAAACAACACACCTATTCATATTACAGAGAATCCTTGGAATATTACACCTCGCGTAGCCTATAATTGCAAAGTCTCTTTGGCAACGCACCATGCCCCGATACCCCCGGATGCAGTGCATGTACTCATCCAGGTAGGCCAGGCTAAATTTAGCCGACTTTGGGAGGTGCTACATGACATTTTCTTAGCTGATATCAAAAGCATTACACTGTGGGCTGACGATAAGACGCAGTTGAGCAGGCGCATCAAGCGCAACTTCAAAGGCATACAAGCTGTGGGGGGTATTGTGTGCAAAGATAACCATGTGCTATTCATGCGGCGCTCAGGTAGATGGGATTTACCCAAGGGCAAGATGGAGCCTGGGGAAAGAAAAGCTGACACAGCAACCCGAGAGATCCTGGAAGAATGTGGCGTACGGGCAGTTCCTCAAAAAAGAATCTGCACCACCTGGCACACCTATACACGCGAGGAAGCCATGCTCAAGGAAACCACTTGGTACCTCATGACGTGTGTCAATGACACCATGATGTGCCCCCAGGCTGAGGAGGGCATTGAGCAAGTAACTTGGATAGCCAATACAGAGTTGGAGAGCGTCTTGGACAATTCCTATGCGGCAATACGGTACGTCGTCGAGGCCTATCGCCGTACCCTAGACCTACCGGCATAGCCAGTGCCTTAGTAAGCTTGTGCAAAGGCTACCCGTTGGGTAGCTGGCTTTCCTGTATATATGCAGGTACCTGGTTTGGCTGCAGGTTCCCACGGAATGCAGCGGATTGTAGCCTTAGTTTCGGCTTGGATCTGCTTTTCAGTAGCTGTTTCGCCGTCCCAATAGGCCATTACAAAGCCTTGCTTAGCGGCTATAGCCTCTTTAAATGCGGCGTAGGTATCTATACACACAGTATGTGTCTCCTGAAAGCGTAGGGCCCGTTGGTAGAGATGATCTTGTATAGCTTGTAGCTGCTGTTGCACGACTTGCGTGATGGTATCGCGGCTCACCGCGTGCTTTTCGCCTGTATCGCGCCGTGTGAGTTCGACCGTGTTGCGCTGCAGGTCCCTAGGGCCCAATACTAGCCGCACAGGCACCCCTTTACGCTCGTATTCGGCAAATTTCCAGCCCGGTTTGTGTTGATCGCGCGTGTCCAACCGCACCGTGATGCCCTGTGCCTCCAGCTCAGTCTGTATAGGGGTAGCCACGGCCACCACTGCCGCTTTTTCTGCTGGGCTTGTGTATATGGGGATGATAACCACCTGGATAGGTGCTAGGCGTGGCGGCAATACCAATCCCTGGTCATCTCCATGGGTCATGATAAGAGCTCCAATCAGGCGGGTCGTGATCCCCCAAGAAGTGCCCCAGACATAGGCTAGCTCACCTGCCTGGTTCGTAAAAGTCACGTCAAAGGCCCTTGAAAAATTCTGCCCCAATAGGTGAGACGTACCCGCCTGCAGCGCTTTCCCATCTTGCATCAGTGCCTCGATCGTATAGGTTTGTTCGGCGCCGGGGAATTTTTCGTGCGCTGTCTTAGTGCCCTTGAGTAGCGGCATAGCCATGTATTGTTTGGCAAAATCGTAGTAAATGTCCAGCATGCGTAGGGCTTCCTCGAGCGCTTCGGCGCGTGTAGCATGGGCTGTGTGTCCTTCTTGCCATATGACCTCTGCCGTTCTCAGAAAAAGCCGGGGGCGCATCTCCCACCGCACGATATTGCTCCACTGATTAATCAGGATGGGCAGATCTCGGTAAGAGCGGATCCAATTTTTGTACGTATTCCAGACAATGGTTTCTGAAGTGGGCCGAATAACGACTTCTTCGGCCAGCTGGGCCGTTGGGTCTACGATCATCCCCTCTTCGGCTGTTCCCTGCTTAAGCCGATAGTGGGTCACGACCGCACATTCTTTGGCAAAGTTGGCTATGTGGTCTGCCTCTTTGCTCAGGTAATGTTTGGGGATCAGCATCGGGAAATAGGCGTTCTCATGCCCAGTTGCTTTAAAGGTCTTATCCAATATCGCCTGCATCTTCTCCCAGATGGCATATCCATAGGGCTTGATCACCATGCAGCCCCGTACGGGTGAATGCTCAGCCAGGCCTGCTTCCTGGACGAGTGTATTGTACCAGCCTGCGTAGTCGCTGGCTCTAGAAGGAAGTTGTACAGCCATATCTTTTCTCTGGGGTCAAATGGGTCACTGACGGCATGCTATCTACCCCATGTGCTGTTGTACCCAGGGGGTGGAGCAGCTGCCATATAATGTCTTTCAATCTATACAGCCCCTTACGGGTCACTGCCGAGATAAACGCATACCGGATGTCTTTAGGCAGGTTACTCACCAGCTCTTTTTGGGCCGTGCTATCTACCAGGTCAGCTTTGGTTATCACCAATAGCCTAGGTTTTTCTGCCAAGGCTGGGTCATACGCTTTCAGCTCTGTCAGTAGCGTGTAATAGGTTTGCGCGATGTGGCCTGTATCTGCAGCCACTAAAAATAACAATACCTTATGGCGCTCTATATGTTTCAAGAAACGTATGCCCAATCCCTTCCCCTGGGCTGCTCCGGCTATGATGCCGGGCATATCGGCGAGTACAAATGATCCTGTAACTCGGTAGTCTACTACGCCTAGCTGGGGTACCAAGGTTGTAAAAGGATAGTTAGCCACTTTAGGCTGCGCAGCGGATACGGCAGCAAGCAGCGTAGACTTACCCGCATTTGGCAATCCTACCAGGCCTACGTCTGCGAGTAGTTTAAGCTCCAGTCGTATCTTCCCTTCAGCGCCCGGTGTACCTGGCTGTGCATAGCGGGGGGCTTGGTGTGTAGGGGATTTGAAATGCATATTGCCTTTGCCCCCGTTACCTCCTTCCATAAGTCTATGTTCTTGGCCGGCTTGGGTGACTTCCCGTACAGGTTCATCCGCATCCACATACGAGGCCACCGTACCTAGGGGTACTTCCATGACGACGTCATTACCCCCACGACCCGTGCGGCATCCCCCTTCGCCGGGGTATCCGTCTGTAGCCACCACATGTTTCTTATACCGTAGGTGCAGGAGGGTAGACAGTTGTGGATTACCCTGCAGGATAATATGCCCTCCTCTACCGCCATCGCCTCCATCTGGGCCGCCTTTGGGCACGAATTTTTCTCGTCTAAAATGCACGGCGCCTGCACCACCTTTACCTGCGCGTGCGTAGAGGGTTACTTGGTCAATAAAGTTAGGTAGTGAAGCCATATGCAGTGGTATACAAGAAATAGGAACGCATCTACCGGATCCTGGGTGAGCGGATGTGTTTAATCAAGCGGTTGCTTACGAAGGTAGTTGGTTTTTCATACCCGGCCAATGGCTCACTGGGCGCGTATATATTCTACAAAATCGTAGGCATAGGCATGTTGAGTGTCGGGGGCATGGGGTATGCGTTGGGTTT